>CAMBJI010000072.1 GCA_945867725.1 Bordetella parapertussis | reverse complement strand
GGACACATGATGTTATTGGCCGCCACCACCAACCCCCAAGCTGCCTGCGCAATGGCCTTATGCAGCGAAGAAATCGACGGTGACCGCGCTCTAGCTATCGGCCTAGCTTGGGCCGCTGTAGATGACGCCCTTGTTCAGGACCACGCTATGGCGCTGGCTCGCAAGGCGGCCCTTGACCCTTCACTGGCACGTGCAACCATACGCACCCTTCGAGCAACAGCAGCCGAACATCACGCTCGCTGGCCACAAGCGCTGCAGGCTGAACGCGCCACACAGCTTTGGTCCATGAAGCGCGCTGGCGAGAGACGCACAAATACAAATCAGCCATTGCGGCCGCCAGTTTCATCGGTGCGAAATTTAAAGAGGAATACCTAGTTATGGGACCCCTAGTCGGACTAAAAGTACTGGACTTATCGGCAACGTTACCTGGACCGTTCTGCACACAGGCGCTGGGAGACCTGGGCGCCGACGTCATAAAGGTCGAACCACCTTCAGGTGAAATGACGCGTCGCTCGACCACCGGTATCATGGCCATGACCAACCGGAACAAGCGCGCAATAGTTCTGGATCTGAAGACCCCCGATGGCGTGCGTGACTGCCTTGCACTTGCCAAGGGCAGCGACGTCGTGGTCGAGGGCTTTCGTCCGGGTGTTATGGATCGACTAGGCGTGGGATTCAAGGCAGCATCTGCAATCCGACCTGGGATAGTCTACTGCTCAATCAGTGGTTATGGTCAGCAGGGCCCTGAAGCCCAGACTCCGGGACACGACGTCAACTACCTCGCTGCCAGCGGGGCATTATCCTACTCCGGCCAATGGCGCCGCCTGGGACCACTTAGGCCAGCCATACCTGTGGCCGACCTTGGCGCTGCGCTTTATGCAAGCGTTTCAATTCTTGCAGCGCTTCGACAAAGGGACGCAACTGGGGAGTCCATACACATTGATATCGCGCTGGCTGACTGCGCTATGGCGTTGGCCACAGCCCGCGGCGGGCGCAACCAAGCTATCCGTGATGAGGATCGCCTACATCTTTTTCCCACCAATGGCATCTACCGATGCGCGGATGGTCAAAACATCGCGCTAGGTGTGGTTGAGGAGCACTTCTGGAAAGGCCTGTGTGAAGAATTGGCTGCGCACGATTCACGTTTACTCGATGCACGCTTTGCCACCGAATCACTCCGCCGCCAGCACGGAGATGAATTACTGGAATTGATTGAAAAGACACTGGCCCTATTTAGCGCTGACGAATGGGTCGCCAGGCTAGGAGCGCGTGATGTTCCAGTCAGCAAAGCCGTCACGCTAGCTCAGGCCGTCGAATCGCAACAAGCTAAGGCACGAGGCATTGTCTCCACTTTAAACGGTGAACGCCATGTAATGTTTCCGGCGCTGTGGAATGGGCGCCCTGTCGCGAGCCTTCGGCATACAACGCCGAAACTTGGTCAACATACAGCTGAAGTGCTAGCCACATTAAGACCACTCTCCAAGCTATGACAACTGAAGCACAAACTCAACTTGCACTGCAAGGCTTAAAAGTGATCGACTTCAGCCAAGGTGGTGCAGGACCCTACTGCACCCAACTTCTGGCCGACTTTGGCGCTGATGTCATCAAGGTCGAACCGCCTAGGGGAGACTGGGCGCGCGAGATGGGCGTGATCGATGAAGATGCTGGAATGAGCGGCACTTTCATGAGTCTGAATCGCAATAAGTTCGGTATGTGCATGGATCTGTCTCAAGCAAAGGCTGTAGAAATTGCAAGACTTCTTTGTGCCGATGCCGACATTGTGGTCGAGGCTTTTCGTCCCGGCGTCATGCACCGCCTTGGCCTCTCCGCGAAGGACCTTCGCCAGGGCCATGAGTCATTAATTTACTGCTCCATTTCTGGATACGGGCAAACTGGACCAAACGTCGCACTGCCAGCCAGCGACTCGGTCATGCAGGCCTACGGCGGCTTAATGTCACTTGTTGGCGATGAAGGCGGAGAGCCGCTGCGCGTTGCAAATATTGTCTCAGACATGCTCACGGGCACTAACGCTTTTGCCAGTGTGCTTCTTGCCCTAAATCGCCGGCACACAACTGGACTGGGCGGCTGGGTTGGCAGCAGCTTGCTCGATTCAATAGTCGGATTTCAAGCACCCATCCTGTCTGAGTACCTTCTGACAGGCAATCCTCCAGTTCGCCGGGGAAATAAACACCCACTGATTGCAGCATCTGGCGTATTCAAGACGCAAGACGGACGAGTTGCATTCACTGTACTAGACCACTACTGGCAACCATTCTGCGAAAGCATGGGCATCGCACAGGAAACAAAAGACACTCGCTTTCTAACTCCACAATCTCGAATGGCCCACCGTTCCGACGTCGCTCAGACCATGCAAGATGCGGTAGCAGACCGCACCGTGCGCGAGGTACTCGACATTCTTGGACCAGTAGGAGTATTGTGCGCACCAGTGCAGGACTATGCAGCACTGGTCGTGGACCCACAGGTTCACCACAACGAGCTTCTTACAGAAATAACAGCGAGCCGCGGCGTGATTCTGCCTATGGTGCGAAGCCCTATGAGCTTAGACGGACCAACTCGCAAATGGAGCGCGCCTCCACGAGTGGGCGAACACACCGAACTACTACTTAAGCAACGGCTTGGCCTAAACGATGACCAGATATCTGAACTACTGCGAAGTAAAACCGTCATCGCAGCTTCACCCCTTTATCAACCCCAGAACTCAGGAGACAAAGCATGAAAATTACCTCAAACTCGGCAAACATCGATCGTCGCGGATTCATTGCTCTAACAGCCGGCGCGCTAGCAGGAGAATCCATAGCTCAAACTCAGGACTGGCCCACACGCTCCGTTCGCATCATCGTGCCCCAAACGCCTGGAGCCGGTACCGACCTAACCGCCCGGTTTATAGCCGAGCGCTTGTCTCAGGAGTGGAAGTCCGGAGTGGTTGTAGACAATAAGCCGGGAGCCGGGGTCACTGTAGGTACAGATGCCGCAGCCAAGGCAGCACCAGATGGCTACACGCTTTTCATGGGCGGCTCGGCAGTTTACCTAACCAAGCTGTTGTCCAAGACCACGCCATTCGACGTTATTAAAGACTTCCGGGTGCTTATGGGCGTGAACGATGCCCTGCTTGCCTTCGTAGTACCAGCCAACGCGCCAGTCAACAACATACGCGAGTTCGTAAATTTAGCCAAGTCCAAACCCGGTGGTCTAAACTTCGGGTCCGCTGGCGGCGCCAGCGTCACCAACATCGCACCATTGTTGTTAACAAAGATGGCGGGAATTGATATGGTGGGTATTACCTACAAGGGCAGTGCCCCATTGCTGACCGACACAATTTCAGGACAGGTTCAACTCTCCGCGCCAGCCATCGCCACCGTGGCGCCCAATGTCACGGCAGGCCGACTAAAAGCGTTAGCGGTAACAGGTGCACGTCGTTCCAAGACTTTACCCAACGTTCCAACAATGGCCGAGTCGGGCTTCGAAGGCTTCGAAGTTACATCCAAGACTTACCTAGCTGCGCCTGCAGGCTTGCCTGACTCTATTGCGGTCAAAATTGTCGCTGCTGTGAGCCGAATCATCGCCTCGCCCGACTACCAACGCTTCCTCGATTCACAAGGCTTGGAATCTGAGGCCGTGCCGCCAGCAGAGTACGCGCGCAGTGCTCAGGAAGAACTGCGCCGCTGGTCAAAGGTTGTGGAAACTATTGGGCTCCAACCGCAGTGACCTAAAAAAATACCTAATTCAACCTTCAAAAGCAAAGCTAGGAGTCACAGGACATGCAGTTTCCAGTAACCCCCGAAATCGGTGTCGAGATCATCGACGACATTATGCGTGTCACTCTCCACCGACCCGAAGCAATGAACGCGCTGACTTCGTCCATGCTCCACGGACTAGACAATGCCGTTGCTCATTTGGAGGGTCGTGAAGACCTGCGAGTGCTCATCATTACTGGAGCAGGACGCGCTTTTTGCGCTGGTGCAGACCTTAAAGCCTTCGATGAGGCTCAGGCCGTCGCACCCGGAGAGCCTGATTTTCTTGACCGCGCCAGCTCACAGTTCGAACGTATAGCAGCGCTGCCCAAACCGGTAATTGCGAGCCTAAACGGAATCACAATGGCCGGGGGCTTGGAACTAGCTCTAAGCGCTGACTTGCTCGTGGCAGCAGATGGCGCCCGAATTGGGGATGCGCATTCTAATTTCGGCGTCTACCCTGGGGGGGGCGGGGCCGCGGTGTTGCCACGCGTAATACCGCTTCACGCAGCTATGTACCTTCTCTACACTGGTCGTACCTATACCGCTGCTCAATTGCATGCTCTAGGCTTGATTTGCGAAGTGCACCCCGCAGAAACTCTAGCCGAAGCAACACTAGCCCTAGCAAGGCATATTGCTTCTCGAAGCCCGGCAACGCTTAGGCGCATGAAGGAAGTAGCACGCGCCAGTGCCGACAAGACCCGATCGGACGCGCTTCTTCACGAACAGGTAATGCTGCGCAAACACCTGCGCTCACACGACATGGCCGAAGGCTTGCGCGCCTTTGCCGAAAAGCGCCCTCCTCAATTTACTGGTCGCTGAGAAAGATGCAAACCCAGAACCAGCGCTCAGGCCTTATCAACCATAACCCCAATACAAAACTAGCAAGCAAAACATGAATAACGTATACATAGCTGGCGTGGGCATGACGCCATTTGGAAAACACACTGATATTGGCGTTTATGAACTGATAGCCCAGGCAGTTAACGCTGCAGTGAAAGACGCTGGAGCCGAACTTCGTGACATTGAATCTGTTTACTACGGCACCTTGACCCACGGCATGCTGCAGGGTCAGTATTGCGTGCCCGGCCCAATCGCAATGAGGCGCATGGGGTTACAGGACATTCCAATTTTCACCGTCGAAAATGCCTGTGCCAGTGGATCCAGTGCACTGCATCTGGCGGCTCAGGCTTTGCGCGCTGGTTCTTGCGAAATCGCCCTAGCCGTTGGCGCAGAGAAAATGAACATCCCCGACAAAGCCCGAATGTTTGCTGTATTTGATTCTGGCTGGGATGTGCAGACAGTTGACGCCAACAAGGAATCGCTTCTGGACCTCGGCCGCGGAATTGAGCCGCCACCAAACACCACCTCAACAAGGCCTTACAGCGTGTTCATGGATGTATATGCCGCATTCTGCCGCGACCACATGCGCCGTTGGGGTACCACACAGCGACAAATCGCTGCCGTTTCTGCAAAGAACCACCAGCATTCAGTTCACAACCCTCTGTCCCAGTACAGGCAGGCCTACACCATAGATGAGGTACTAGCTGCACCTGCCATCAGTTACCCACTTACCCTGCCAATGTGCTCCCCGATAAGTGACGGCGCCGCCTCTGTAGTGTTATGTACCGACGAGGGCCTACGTCGATTGGGACTGGGACGTTCACGCCTCGTTCGCCTTCGCGCTAGCATTGTGCAGACCGGCGTTGATCGCACCGCGAACCAACCCGAGGACTATGTCAGCGCACGAGCTGCTCGACGTGCATACGAGCAAGCGGGAATCGATCCAGCCGACGTCCACATTGCCGAGGTTCATGACGCAACGGCCATGGGCGAATTGTTAAACGCAGAGGCACTCATGCTAGTGGCGCGCGGCGAGTCAGGGCCTGCAGCCGAGCGTGGCGAATTCAGCATCGGGGGTCGTATTCCAATCAATACATCTGGAGGGCTTGAGTCAAAGGGGCATCCAATTGGCGCCACTGGCCTAGGTCAGGTATACGAACTCGTCACACAGTTGCGCGGCGAGGCAGGGGCCCGCCAAGTGGCTAACGCTCGCATAGCCATCCAAGAAAACGGCGGCGGACTCATCGGCATCGAAGAAGCAGTTAGTGCTGTCAATATTTTCGAGCGGGTTTAAGGAGCGCGCATGGACATTAACAAAGAAACCGTCGTACTTATCACCGGAGCCGGCTCCGGCTTGGGTATGGCTACTGCGCTTCGCCTTGCAGCATCCGGAGCAAAGATAGTAGCCATCGACATCAACGAATCGGGCTTAGCGGCCCTAGAAGGTCAACTATCGGCAGAGCAATTTATGGGCATTCGAGCCTCAGTTGCAGACTCAGAGGAAGTGAGTAGTGCCATCGACATGGCTGTGTCACGATATGGCGCACTGCACGTAGCTGTGAATTGTGCAGGCGTAGCAGACGCAGCCAAGACCGTATCAAAAGGCAAACCTCATCCGTTAGACATTTGGAACAAAGTCATCAGCATCAATCTCACAGGCACTTTCAACGTCATACGTTTGGCCGCAGCAGTCATGACGAATAACCATCCGAAGGCAGACGGCGAGCGCGGAGTAATCATTAACACCAGTTCGGGTGCGGCATTCCAGGGACAAGTTGGCCAGGCAGCTTACGCGGCCTCTAAAGCCGCAATCGTCGGGCTAACTCTTCCTGTGGCACGAGACTTGGCCGATCAGGGTATTCGCGTTTGTAGCATTGCGCCGGGTCTGTTCGAGACCGGAATGGTCTCGGGTCTGCCGGTCCAAGTCACCCAATCCATTATTGACAGGATGGTCCTTTTTCCAGCACGGATGGGGCAACCAGATGAGTATGCCAACCTTGCCGAAATGATTGTGCGCAACGCCTACTTCAACGCAACCACGATAAGTCTTGACGCGGGAGCACGACTAACACCACGTTAGCCCACAGATACCACCGAGGCGCGCGGAACGCGCCAACAACTCCCTCAAGGGAATAAGGAGACTCAAATGCATAGACTCAACCGCCGTAACTCAATTGTCAGCTTAGTGGCATTAGCCCTGAGCTCTTTAGCTCATGCTCAGGACATACCCGCAAGAGGACTGCGCATCATCGTACCTACGTCCACTGGAACCGCCTCTGACCTATCGGCACGATTCATAGCAGAACAGCTCACAAAAGATCTGGCTGTACCAGTGGTCGTTGACAACAAGCCAGGCGCAAATGGCATCCTCGCGGTACAACAGTTCATGGCAGCGCCTTCGGACGGAACCACCCTGCTACTGACCGCTTCAGGCTTGTACGCCAACCCCGCGCTCTACAAAAATGTTCCCTATGATCCCGTGCGCGACTTTAAACTGGTTGCTCCGGTAAATGAAGCCCTATTCGTGCTTGTCTCCGCTCCCTCGTTCCCGCCAGCAAACGTCACACAGTTAATCGAACTCGCTAAAGCAAAGCCGGGAGAAGTCACCTATGCATCGGCCAGTGTTGGAAGTTCCACGCACCTCGGACCAGAGCTTTTCGCCTCGCGCGCTGGAATACAACTCCGGCACATTCCATACAAAGGGGGCGCTCAAGCCATCATGGACACAGCAGGTGGCCAGGTAAACATTGCAATGACAGCCGTTCCGACTGCGGCGCCACTGATCAAGGCAGGACGACTCAAGGCACTTGCCGTAACTGGCTCGCGCCGCTCCAACCTGCTGCCCGACGTTCCTACCCTTTCTGAATCAGGCGTGAGTGGCGCTGAAATAAGCTCACGCCAGGCTTTAGCAGTTCTCAGCGCTACTCCTGATGCCATTGCCTTACGACTCAGCTCGGCCATCACTCGAGTTACGGCGTCAGCGGAGTATGCGCGCTTTCTTGAATCACAGGGTTTGGAAAAAGAACCCATGGCCGCCGATATCTACGCTCGAACCGGTCCATCTGAGCTGCGCCGCTGGGCCGAAATGGTCCGCATTAGCGGCGCAAAGCTCGAGTAAAAAGCGTAGCACTGCCAGAATAGCCTTAGCATTTAAAACCCAAGGAGACTGAAATGAGCAACCGATACGATCGCTTCAAGACACTGAACGAAATGGCCCTTAACGAAGAGTTTCACACCCCAGCACGTACTGTCACCGAAGCCGACTGTGTAGTTTTCACCAGTTTAGCTGGACTAAAGGCTCCACTTTTTATTGATGCAGAGTACTCACGCAAACATGGCAAATACGGGCGTCGCGTAGTACCCGGGCTACTAACAGCTTCTTTCACAGCAGGAATGATGGAAGACATACTCGGCCCCTTTACCTTGGCCGCTTTGGAACTTGGTAGCCTCACCTTTACGAAGCCACTGTTTCACGGCGACACTATTCACTGCGTAATCACCGTTGCCAACAAGTCCGATACCCGCAAGCCCAACGTTGGCATACTCACGATTAAAGCTGAACAGTTCAATCAGAATGACGAAAAGGTATTTGAACTCACCGGAAAGTTTCTTATGCTTAAGGAACGCGTGGGCGAGGATGGAGTGCCTATTGTTTAAAAAGTGTTGGGCCAAAGCGTCCAGACTCTGGACGGTCTGATACCGGCCAGAGCACTCCAAGCGTCCAGAGCTGGACGCTTTGCTAAAACATCAGAGAATAGGCAATTACACAGTTAATTGCACATCAATGTTTTATGGCTTGTAACCCGCATAAAAAAAGAATAGTTTGAAGAAACTGTTTTCTGTTAATCCGTAGGTCCCTGGTTCGAGCCCAGGTCGAGGAGCCAACAAACAAGGGGATTTCAGCCCCTTTTTTGTTTTTTAGGCTTGAGGATAAAACCTTCATGTAGCCACTATGTAGCCAACGGTACATGATTTCGATCAATGA
>CAMBJI010000071.1 GCA_945867725.1 Bordetella parapertussis | reverse complement strand
TCGCAATGGCGCTCATCGCTCTCCGTACTGAATGCCAGTGCGCACAATCGCATTGCCAGCAGCAGCATCTCGGCAGAAACGACGACACCAGCGTATACCCGCGTTGATGCCAGCGTCAATTATGTACAGCGCTATGGCACTACCGATGTCACCTGGTTCCTGCTGGCCCGCAACCTGCTCAATGAAGAAATTCGGCTGTCGACTTCGCTGCTGAAAGACTACATACCGCAGCCAGGAAGAAATCTCATCGTCGGCCTGCGTACCCGTTTTTGATACGACGTCGTTCCAGAAAGCAAGTCTAAAAATATGCGGCATCAGTGGCCACACCTCGTGGTATCTGATGCTGCGTCAACAAAAGCCTACACTACACGTCGCACTGTTTGACAAAAGTGACACGCATCGTTGTAATTGCGACAGGGGCACTGATTCGTATTTGAACCGCACCTCCAATGGCCCAATCCACGCGGCCCGGCTGTTCGCAATGCCTCCGTTTCTCTCCATCGATCTGATTGAACGTGAAAATCTTCGGCTTATTCGGCAAAACAGCAACACGCCATGTGCGAAATGCTTCGGCACAGGCGTTGCAGCCAGATGTGCAGGCGCTCAGCACCTCGAAAAAAATCGATGAGATCGAATGTGAAATGTCTGCCGAATTCAGTACCGGCCTGCCCTCGCATAACACGGAATCCTCTTTATCAGCAGAGGCCACCAATCTTCGGCAAACGATTGAAGAAGCCTCTATTCTCTTTGGCAGCGGTCAGACCGCTGCCGCACGAGAACTGCTGTCGGTCGCCATAACCCAGCCAGCGCCAAAGTCGGATGAAAAAATCGCTTGGCGCATGCTGCTGGAACTGCATGAGGCAGAAGGAAATCAGGCAGCATTCGAGCAGCATGCACTGGTCTATGCAGAGCGCTTCGAAACATCACCACCCCCATGGCAATGCGTCGAAACAATGACGGCCAATGCCGCCGCTGACAAACTGCCCGTAATGAGCTTCCGCGGCAAACTCTCAGGCAGCAGTGCGCCCATGCTGGACCATCTGTTTCAAATGGGCTGCCGGCATCGGCGCTTCCGTCTTGAATTTGTCAATGTGAGTGAGGTTGATCTGGCCGGTTGCAGCGCCTTGCTGAACACGCTCTCTGAATGGCAAGCACAGGCCTGCGAAGTGAGCCTCAAGCATGTTGATACGCTGACGGAAAGAATTTACGGTCTGATCCAACCGGGCCGGCGTGATGATGACGAGACCGGCTGGCGGCTTCTGATGGAATTGCTCTGGTTGGTACAGGATACGACAGCTTATGAAGCCGCCTGCATTGATTACAGCATCACCTATGAAGTGTCGCCACCCGCGCCGCGCTCAAGTCAGCTAGCCCTGCAGGACGCGAACACTGTCAGCTCGGATCAGGCCTTCATCATGCCCACCACCATCGAAATGCCGGTCAGTAGCCTGCTGGCAGAGATTAACGCCCATGCACAATGCCATGAACGTATCGTGCTGGACTGTAGGGACTTGCAACGCGTGGATTTCAATGCCGCGTCACCCCTGCTCACGGACTTGAACCGACTCGCCAGCATCAAACCGGTAGAATTGCGGCATACGAGCTTTCTTGTCTCTGTCTTGCTGCGACTCGTGGGTGGAGACGGCAAGCTGAAGATCATCCATCGCAAAACCTGAAAGTAAGACCGCCCTCAAGCTGTCTGCAACTTCACCTTTTAGTTTGAATTGGATGGCGAATAGCCTCGCGGCTTATTTCGGCAGGTGCTTATTTTTTGAGAGATCCGACATGGAACAATTTCACGGCACGACCATCCTTTCGGTACGGCACGGCTCGACCGTGGCGCTTGGCGGCGATGGTCAGGTCACGCTAGGCAATGTGGTCATGAAAGGCTCTGCGCGCAAAGTACGCAAGCTGTTTCACGGCAAAGTACTGGCCGGTTTTGCTGGCGGTACTGCGGATGCATTTACCCTGATCGAGCGCTTTGAATCCAAACTCGAAACCCATCAGGGTAATCTGATGCGCGCCTCGGTTGAACTGGCCAAGGACTGGCGCACCGATCGTATGCTGCGACGTCTTGAAGCCATGCTGCTGGTCGCGGATCGTGAATCGACACTAATCATCACCGGCAATGGCGATGTGCTTGAGCCCGAAGATGGTATCGGCGCAATAGGCTCCGGTGGCGGCTACGCGCAGTCGGCTGCCAAGGCCTTGCAGGAAAACACTGAATTGTCGCCCACAGAGATTGTCAAAAAATCGCTGACCATCGCTGGCCAGCTCTGCATTTACACTAATCTTTCGCTGACGATCGAAAGCCTCGACTAAAAAAGAGTGACGACCGATGAACCTCACCCCAGAACAAATCGTTGCTGAACTCGACAAACACGTCGTCGGACAATCCCGCGCGAAACGCGCTGTGGCGATTGCACTGCGTAACCGCTGGCGTCGTCAGCAAGTACCGGAACCGTTACGGCATGAAATCACGCCAAAAAATATTCTCATGATCGGCCCCACGGGCGTGGGCAAAACCGAAATCGCACGTCGGCTGGCGCGACTGGCGGATGCGCCGTTTATCAAGATCGATGCCACCAAATTCACCGAGGTCGGTTATGTCGGTCGCGATGTCGACACCATCATTCGCGATCTGACCGAAATCGGTATCAAGCAAACCCGCGAACAAGCAATGCGCGACGTCCGTGCGCAAGCCGAAGATACCGCAGAAGATCGTATTCTGGATGTACTACTGCCCCCGGCGCGCGACTTTGGTTTTTCCAGCACCGATACCACCGAAGACAAAACCAGCAACACAACGCGACAGACTTTTCGCAAGCGCTTGCGTGAAGGCGCGCTAGATGACCGCGAGATCGAGATCGACGTCGCCGAGCCACGCGCGCAAATGGAGATCATGGCACCGCCCGGCATGGAAGAAATGACCGAGCAAATCAAATCCATGTTCTCCGGAATGGGCGCCGGCCGCAAAAAAACACGCAAGCTGAAAATTTCCGAAGCGATGAAACTGATCGCTGAAGAAGAAGCGGGGCGACTGGTCAATGAAGACGAATTGCGACAAAAAGCCATTACCAACATCGAACAAAACGGTATCGTCTTTCTGGATGAAATCGACAAAATCGCCTCCCGCGCCAGTGCGCAGGGTGCGGATGTCTCACGCGCGGGTGTGCAGCGTGATTTGCTGCCATTAGTTGAAGGCACAACGGTTAATACAAAATACGGGATGGTGAAAACGGATCACATCTTATTCATCGCCTCCGGTGCCTTCCATCTGGCCAAGCCCTCGGATCTGATACCTGAGCTGCAAGGGCGATTCCCGATTCGAGTCGAGCTAGAATCGCTGGCAATTGCTGATTTTGAACGCATACTGACGTCTACCGATGCCTGTCTCACACGCCAGTATCAAGCACTGCTGAGCACTGAAAACGTACAAGTTGAATTTACCGATGAAGGCATACGTCGCCTCGCCGAGATTGCCTTTTCGGTCAACGAAAAAACAGAAAATATCGGTGCGCGCCGTTTGTACACGGTGATGGAAAAACTGCTGGAAGATGTGTCATTCGGCGCAGGCCAACAGGGCAGCACGACAGTGCGCGTCGATGCAGGCTATGTAGATGAAAAACTTGCAGCGCTGGCTGTCGACGAAGATCTGTCGCGCTACGTGCTCTGATTACTACGATCGTGACCACGAAGCTCAAAGTACCCAAGCCTCGAAATCCCGTCGCTGTCGCCGCGCACCAGCGTCTCGCCGGATCTCATCGCAAAAGTAATACCGCACATCGCCAGCAACGAAAGCGCGAACTGGTTCGGCTGCTGATGCGCAAGGATGAAGGATGACATTGCATGACCTTCATCCGCTGACGTCTCATTGACTCGGTGGCGGCCTTGCAGGCTCTGACGCAGTAGGTGCTACACCACTCTGGGATTGACTTGCCGGCCGCACAGGCGAGGAGGATGTCATGCCACTGCCCTGCAAGCTGCTACTGCCCGACGTGCCCGCACTGGTTGCTGTCCCCAACAGAACGGCGGCCCATGGAACTCGGGCAGCTGAACCTGACTAGAAGATCCTTCGTAGGGCCGACACACTAGCCCTCACGGACATAGCGAAAGCCCGCAGACAAAAAGTTTGCGGGCTTTTTTACTTTTGGGAGGCAATGAAGACGATCGAGGATTTAGCGAGAATTTGGCGCTAATTACGAACTACGGCTACAGGCTGTCTTAAATTGTGACTAAGCCGTTTCGACGCGTGATTCGCGAGCCAGCAACTGCTGCAAAGCTTTGATGGGTGTTTCCGATTCGAACAAAACGCGCCCAACTGCATCCACAATCGGTGTAGCTATCTGGTGTTGTCGCGCGAGTTGCTGCACAGCACGCACGCAGCGCACACCCTCGGCCACATGACCTAACTCGTTGACGATGGTTTCGAGCGATTTACCGGCGGCAAGGCCCAAACCAACTTGCCGATTACGCGACAAATCTCCAGTGCAAGTCAATATCAGGTCGCCTACGCCGGTGAGCCCCATGAAAGTCTCACTACGGCCACCGAGTGCAATACCGAGGCGCGTGATTTCAGCCAGCCCACGCGTGATCAAAGCAGCGCGCGCATTCAGGCCCAGACCAAGTCCATCAGCGATACCGGTTGCAATGGCGAGTACGTTCTTGACTGCACCACCGACTTCGACGCCCACCAGATCATCACTGGAATACACACGGATCGTATTGCCATGAATGGCGGAGACTGCAAGCTGACACAAGGCCGGGTCAGCCGCGCCTATCGTTAAGGCGCAAGGCAGACCGCGCGCCACTTCCTGTGCAAATGAAGGACCCGACAAAGCACCGCAAGGCAGCGTATCCCCCATCAACTCACGCACCATCTGGTGCGGCAGCATGGCACTGCCCTCTTCAAATCCTTTGCACAACCAAATCAGATTGGGCACTGCATAGGGAAGAAATGAAGTCAGCAAGGGGCGCAATCCTGCGACCGAGGTCGCAGCAACCATCAAGCCATCACGGGCATGCGCGATCGCCGCAGGTAAATCCGAAGTCAACGTGAGCGAAGGCGGCAGCGCAAGGCCGGGAAGGTAGCGAGCGTTTTCTCGCCGAGCGCTCATGTCGGCGATGGCTTGTGCATCGCGCCCGAAGAGCATCACCTGATGACGATCGGCCAGCGACATCGAAAGGGCTGTGCCCCATGCGCCGGCGCCGAAAACTGAAATATTCATGCGGTTTTGTATGGGTGAGGACTAGGCAAGCCCTAGTCGCCCCAAACGTCGGACGCCTTGACGAAGCCCGTTTCACCATCACGGTGCCGAACTTTGATCCAACCCGAGCGTATGGGTTCGGCCAGTTCCAGCACGACCCCTTTGGCTGCAGTGAAAACCGCCGGCGCAGATTCATTTTCGGACGACCGAATCATGGCTTGATCGACCTCGACGATCAGGGTGCGGCGGGGCAGCAGCGAACCCGCATTAACCCAGCTCAGATCCCCAGAAGAATCGCGCACACGCGCCCAGTCGCCATTGGTCAGCACAACCTCGACGGGCATGCCGCCCGGGGCAATGTAAAGCTTGCGGCCTTTTTGCGTCGGTGCGTCGTACATGACCGCGTAGGGTGGCGCAACTGAACTGAAATCGGTTGCGTTCGACGCAGTCAGACCCAACGCGCAAAGCGATCCGACAACAAGTGGCAAGGTTCGCAGGAAACGCATGGTGGGTTTATTGCACCTGAGTGGGCGCTGGCTGAGTAATCGCCTGCTTGCGCTGGTGATAAAACGCTTCGAAGTTAATCTCGGACAAATGAAACGGCGGGAAACCAGCGCGCGTGATCATGTCGGAGACATTCGAGCGCAGATAGGGATACAAAATGTTCGGACAAGCGATGCCGAGCAATAGCTCGAGCTGGTCTTCGGGGATCTGGCGCACTTCAAAGATCCCAGCCTGCTTGCATTCAATCAGAAAGGCGACTTTTTCACCGATTTTGGCAGTGATGGTGACCGTGATAGTCGACTCGAAAAACCCATCGGCGATCTGCTCGGAATTGACGTCGAGCGCGATTTCCATCGCCGGGCTTTCCTGTTCGAGGAAAATACCGGGTGAATTGGGCTGTTCCAGCGACAGATCTTTCAGATAGATGCGCTGGATATTGAACTGCGGTTGCTGCTCAGCGGCTTGCGAATTCTGTTCGGACATGAAGCGCTTTCATTAAAAAAGTAAAAAATCAGACGGCGAAGCTAGCCTAGTCTCAGGCGCCCCGCAGCATGGGTTCGAGCTTGCCTTCGCGATCAAGCGCGGAGAGATCGTCAAAGCCACCCACATAGGTATCGCCAATATAAATCTGCGGTACGGTACGACGCCCGGTCATTTCCATCATCTGCACACGCTGATCGGGCTGGAGGTCAACGCGGATTTTTTCGATCTCGTCGATACCCTTGGCCTTGAGCAAACGCTCGGCCATGTTGCAGTAAGGGCAGACGCCCGTGGTGTACATACGAACTTTCGCACCCATCTTTGTGGCCTCCTCAGGTAGCTACCGGCAGACCTTGCGACTGCCAGGCTGCAAAACCGCCTTCAAGTACGTAAACATCGGAAAAACCGGCGCGCCGCAATTGGGATGCGCCCCGACCGGCACGTACATCCGTCTGACAAATCACCAGCACTGCAGTGGATTTGTCGAGATCAGCCATGCGGGCAGGCAATTCATCGAGGGGGATGTGCTTTGATGCCCGCAGGTGCCCCGCCTTGAATTCATCACCGGAACGCACATCCAGTATCACTGTCTTGCCCTTGTTGAGCAATTGCGTTGCCTGCAAGGTCGACAGCGTGTTTTTGCTGCGGCTCAGTGTCGGCCAGGCCAGCGCGCCCCCAGAAAGCAGAGCAATTAGAATCAGCCAGATATTGTCAATCAAGAATTTCACGACAGTCCATTCGTTTGAGGCAAGCAGGGCATTATAAAATAGAAGGCTTGTAGCGTCTCGTCCGCTTCTCTTTGCCCATACCGAATAATTTAAGCCCTATGTACAAAATCGTCCTGATGCGCCATGGCCAGTCCGAATGGAACCGCGATAATCGATTTACCGGCTGGGCCGACGTCGATCTGACCGAACAAGGCATTGTCGAAGCACGCAACGCGGGGCGCATGCTCAGTGAAGCCGGCTTCACTTTCGATATCACTTACACCTCGGTGCTAAAGCGCGCCATTCGTACCCTGTGGTGCGCCCTCGACGAAATGGATTTGTTGTGGCTGCCCATGGTTCATAGCTGGCGACTCAATGAGCGTCATTATGGTGATCTGCAAGGCATGAACAAACCCGAAACGGCGGCCCGCTACGGCGAGGAACAGGTGATGATCTGGCGCCGCAGCTACGACATTCCCCCCATGGCGCTCGAGGCCAGTGACCCGCGCACGTCTTTTGATAATCCGCGTTACGCGAAACTCAAGCGCGAAGAAATCCCGCTGACTGAATGCCTGAGAGATACGGTGGCTCGAGTACTGCCCTTGTGGAATGAATCCATCGCGCCCGCAATTCGAAGTGGCAAGCGCATCCTGATCTCAGCGCATGGCAACAGCTTGCGCGCGCTGGTGAAGCATCTGGACGGCATGAGCGATCAGGACATCGTCAAAATAAACATTCCGAATGCTCAGCCTTTGGTCTATGAGCTGGACGCCGACCTCAAGCCACTGCGCAGTTACTACCTTGCCGATGGCTCAGCCATCAACGCACCAACGCAAGCCGTGGCCGGTCAGGGGAAGTCCCGTTAAAGCACTGATGATCACTCGCGCTACTCTCATCAGCTGGGCTTTGCTCGCGGCGCTGGCCGCCCACGGACCTGTAATTGCCGAACCCTCCAACCGGATCAGCGATCGCAATCGCCAGAAACAGGCGGCGGAACAGGAGCGCGCGGAACTACGCAAAAAGCTCTCCGACCTCAAGGAAGACATCGTCAAGACCGAAAAGGCCCGGGGCGATGCCGCCGATGCGCTCGCAGACTCGGAAGCATCGATCTCCAATGCCAACCGCACATTGCGCGAGCTGGCCAGCGAGCAGGACCGCACCCGACAACAACTTCACGCCTTGTCTGTCAGTCAGGAAGCGCTCGAGAAAGCCGTACAGGAACAGCGCGAACGACTGGAAAAAATGCTGCGTGACCAGTACACCTCCGGTCAGGATGATCGTTTGCGCCTTCTGCTCTCGGGCGACAATCCCAACCGCATGGCACGCGAACTGCGCTACCTGGGTTATGTGTCAGCAGAGCAGATGAAAGCGATCTCGGTACTACAGAAAAATCTGGCGGCCATCGAAGCCAACAAGGCAGAAGCCGAAAAGGCACGTGAATCTCTCGATGAAATCGCCAAGGAGCAGCGCGAACAAAAAGCGGTGCTGGAAAAACAAAAGAACAAACGCAAGGCATTGGTGACTCAGCTCTCGGGCAAGCTGACAAATCAACGCAAGCAGGCGGGACACCTCGAGCGCGATGAGGAGCGCCTCGCAGCCCTGGTAGACCGTTTGGCAACGCTGATTGCCCAACAGCGCAAAGTAGAAGAAGAGGAAAGCCAACGACGCGCGCGCGCGCGCGCAGACGCC
>CAMBJI010000070.1 GCA_945867725.1 Bordetella parapertussis | reverse complement strand
AGTGCCGGCCACAGTCGCTCCTAGTTCAGGATCATTTTTGGTGAATTCTTTAATGTTTTCTATTCCTTGACGAACAGCACCTTGAACAATCTCATCATCAACTCCATCATCGTAAGCATTATTAAATAATCTTACGTCTCGGATTGAGGTAATCACTTTCTGATCTGGTTCTGCGCCGGGTATCAATGCCTTTATCACTGCCGCCACACCATTCGCAGACAATTGGTTGAAGCGCAAGTCAAGATGCTCAAGAACGCTTGATTTCGCGATCGCTTGTTTTAATTCTTGAGCAGCCATATCGTTGAAGCCAACATTCGATAGATAACAATGCGTCGAAGGACCTCCACACGCGAATAGCTGTACCACCTCCTTGTGATTATCTTTGTCTTCAAAAAGAGGATTTTCGCTAAGATCCAGCCGGTAAATCGTCGGGTTGCCCGCCATGAATTCAATCAAAGGAGCCAAGTCTTTGCTCACGAGGTGATTACCAGATATGTCCAACACGATAGGACAACTGACGGGAGTGTTTTTCAGGCAAGGAATAACTTCGTTTAAAACCCGCTCGCGCCCAATATTCTTTGCATCCAGCTTAATGACTTTTCCTTCGATCGACGAGATCAATGACCCCACCTCTGAGGCCCATGTAAACATCTTGAAATCTATCTGAATTCCTTCAAACTGATCAAAAATCTGAAGGTCAGGTCCTTGATTTGCAGTGCTGGATGAGTTTGAAGAATAAAATGATTTACTTAATTCGGTGATCAGGGATTTTGATTTTGAAAAATCTTCGCGCAATTTTTCACAATTTTCTTTCAAATTTTTTGCTTCCTGTTTCCATTCCGGATGTGTGAAGGCAAATATCTCAGGCCGCAGCACAGCGCCATTGGGGTGATTTTTGAGAAATTCTTGAAATGAGTGGCGCTGGTTAATGCTGACCGATCCAAAATGGAGCACTGCTCGTAACGCATCTGTTCTGGCTGTGCCTTGGCTTTGAAAGACTTGCTCCGTTAGTACATCGAATATTCGGAAAACAATATCCGTGGGAACGACTTCCCATTCAAGTCCCGTACCGTCTTTTTCTCGTGGCTTAACAGTAGGTTTGTTTTGATCGGTTCGATTGGCGGATGAGTTTTCATCGATGGATGGGTTTTCATTGACTTGCGTTGATGGCGCGCCGGCTTGACCGACCCCACCTGTCACAGAGCTTTTCACTATGATTTCCCTTCAGGGTATAGACGCACCTACAGACGGGCGCACATGGAACTGTGTGACCGGGCATGAAGAAAAGATCCGGAGAAGAGATACTGCCGATGTATTAGTTAGCCGTACTCATTGGGCGACAGGCTGGGTCGAGTGAAGATCGGGCAGCCCGAACAAGAAGGTGATTGAAAGGCCCTAAAGACTTAGAGCCTCTTAAGACTGAGAATCCCACAAATCTCCGTTAGGACTGGTGCGGGGGGCAGCCACACCAAAATGCCGGTAAGCCGCAGGCGTTGCAATACGCCCGCGCGGCGTGCGCTGCAAATATCCCTGCTGGATCAGATAAGGCTCGAGTACATCCTCGATGGTGTCGCGCTCTTCGCCAATCGCTGCGGCGAGATTGTCTAGACCTACAGGCCCGCCGCTGAATTTGAATAGCACCGCTTCGAGTAGCTTGCGGTCCATCAGATCAAACCCCACCGGATCAACGTCTAGCATCTTCAGCGCGGCATCTGCTATCGCGCTGGTGATTTCGCCCTTACCTTTGACTTCCGCGTAATCACGCACTCGTCGCAACAGGCGATTCGCGATACGGGGTGTGCCGCGACTGCGGCGGGCAATTTCTATCGCACCATCGCCGATGATCACGGCATTGAGCAGGGATGCACTTCGCGTAACGATGCGCGCTAATTCTTCCGGAGTATAAAATTCCAGACGCGACACGATGCCGAAACGGTCTCGTAACGGATTGGTGAGCATGCCGGCGCGAGTGGTGGCACCGACCAGCGTGAAGGGTTGCAAATCCAGTCGCACCGAACGCGCGGCCGGACCTTCGCCGATCATGATGTCGATCTGGTAATCCTCGAGCGCTGGATAGAGAATTTCTTCAACCACCGGTGAGAGCCGATGAATCTCGTCGATGAACAGCACATCATTGGCTTCGAGATTGGTCAGCAATGCGGCAAGGTCACCGGCACGCTCAAGCACCGGACCGGAGGTCTGACGCAGGTTGACACCCATTTCACGCGCAATGATGTGCGCCAGCGTGGTCTTGCCTAAGCCGGGTGGACCAAACAACAAGGTATGGTCGAGCGCCTCACCACGATTGCGTGCTGCGGTGATGAAAATCTCCAGCTGCTCGCGAATTTTTTCTTGGCCCACATAGTCATCGAGCTTGTGTGGACGCAAGGCACGCTCGATCGCCTCTTCGTTGGGCGACACCGGGGTGGCGGCAATAATGCGCTGCTCGCTGAAATCGTCGGTCTGTATGCTCATCGCTGCATTGTAGCCTGAGGCTGGCTGGCTCAAGCTTTGGAAAGCGCTTTGAGCGCATGACGTATGCCGTCAGAGACGCTACTGCCAGCGGGTACTTGTTTGAGTGCGAGCGTGGCTTCTTTGTCGGAATAGCCCAGTGCCAGCAGCGCGTTCAGTATGTCGCTGTTACTGTCTTGGGCCACTGCACCACCACTACCCAAATCGGGGCCGAGCTTGCCTTTTAATTCGAGCAACAGGCGCTCTGCCGTTTTTTTACCGATGCCGGGAATTTTGGTGAGCCGACCTGCTTCCTGCAAGGTGACCGCTTGCGCCAGATCCGCGACCGACATGCCAGACAACAGGGCCAGCGCCGTGCGCGCACCCACGCCACTGATCTTGATCAGTTCGCGAAATAGCTCCCGCTCCTGCGCAGTACCAAAACCAAACAGTAACTGCGCGTCTTCACGCACGACGAAGTGGGTGAGCAAAACTACCTTCTCGCCGACTGAGGGCAATTGATAGAAGGTGCTCATGGGAACGCTGACTTCATAGCCCACACCCTGGCAATCGACGATTAATTGCAGGGGATTTTTATCGAGCAGAATGCCGGAGAGGCGACCGATCATGAAAAGTCTCTTGAGTAGCTACGTAACGATGCATGATAACGCAGCGCCTATTGGACTACGCGTGTGTCTCAGCCGATGAGGCGACCACCGCGAATGCGCAGTCCCTTGCGACCCATCTCAGGCGCCAGTCTGCTAAGCGTGGCCAGACCCGTACCCGCGTGCGCGTGGCAGATCGCCACACCCAGCGCATCGGCGGCATCGGTGCCGGGCAGGCCTTCGAGTTTCAGCAAACGCTGCACCATGGCCTGCACCTGAGATTTTTGCGCTTTGCCCTGGCCGACTACCGCTTTCTTCACTTGCAACGCAGTGTACTCAGCCACTGGGAGATTAGCGCCAACCAGTCCGCAGATCGCTGCACCGCGCGCTTGGCCTAAGAGCAGCGTGGACTGGGGATTGACGTTGGAAAAAACGATCTCGATGGCCGCGCAATCTGGCTGATAGGTGGTGATGACTTCGGCCACGCCGTCGAGGATGACTTTTAGGCGGGAGGGCAAGTCGCCGTCGGGTATGCGTATGGTGCCCGAAGCGATATACGCGAGCCGGTTTCCCTCTTTGCGTATCACGCCAAAGCCAGTCACGCGCAAGCCGGGGTCGATGCCGAGGATTTTCATGCCGGGATTATGACAGGAGGGCGGGGTAGAGGTCGTGCCAGTAGGGGTTGGATTGTTCTATGAGCTGGATCTTCCAGTGGCGCTTCCAGTTCTTCAGCTGTTTCTCTCGCTGGATCGCCGAGCGTATTTCAACCGCATGTTCGTACCAAACCAAATTATGCAATTGATGCCGGGAGGTGAAGCTCGGCACAGCATCTGTTTTGTGCTCGTAAACGCGTCGGATCAGGTCATTGGTAACGCCGATGTACAAGGTGCCATTTTGCTCATTGGCCATCATGTATACGAACGGCATTGGTAAATTTCAAAGACACTGGAGCCCGGCGTTCGCCGGGGTGACGTTATTTGTGGCGATCGCATTTAAAAAGCTTGGTCTGAACATTTTTGAACGATTTAGCCTGCTCATTCTATAGTCACTCGGTTGGGAAACACCAACGACGCTGGACCCCGGCGTTCGCCGGGGTGACGTTGTTTAAGGTGATCGCATTTAAAAATCTTGGTCTGAACATTTTTGAACTGTTTGGTCTGCTCACTTTGCTGGCCTATCTGAAGACGACTTTTCTGCTCGACCTGATGCCCTATCTGTTCGATACGATGGCTTATAAACTGTCATCCCGGCGAAAGCCGGGATCCAGCGTCGTTCGCACATTAGTCATCAATGCCTGAAGTGCCGAACCCCTGTAAACGCCATCACCACCCCTTGCTCATCGGCCGCGTCAATCACTTCCTGATCACGCATCGAGCCACCCGGCTGCACGACGGCTGTGGCGCCAGCACTGACCACGACATCCAATCCATCGCGAAATGGGAAGAATGCATCGGAGGCCACAACAGAACTAGCGAGCGAGAGATTGGCGTTTTGTGCCTTGATCGAGGCAATGCGCGCTGAATCCACCCGGCTCATTTGTCCGGCACCGACACCGAGCGTCATGCCGTTGGCACAAAAGACGATGGCATTTGATTTGACAAATTTAGCGACGCGCCATGCGAACATCATGTCCTGCAACTGCTGGGGCGTTGGCTGTTTTTTGCTAACGATGACGAACTCAGCAGGCATCACCTGCTTCGCATCCGGCGCCTGCAACAACAAGCCACCACCAACACGCTTGATATCAAACGCGTTACTGCCACGGCCCAGCGGAATTTCCAGCAGGCGCACATTCTGTTTGGCTGCAAATATCTTGCGTGCCTCAGCTGTGAATGCGGGTGCGAGCAGCACCTCAACGAATTGTTTCGCGATCGCATCAGCAGCTTTGCCATCCACTTCGACATTAAACGCAATGATGCCGCCGAATGCGGAAGTGGGATCCGTCTGCAGGGCTTTTGCATAGGCATCTGCCGCATCAACACCCAACGCAACGCCGCAGGGATTGGCGTGTTTGATGATGACGCAAGCGCAGCCTTCGAAGCTTTTGACACATTCCCATGCCGCATCGGCATCAGCGATATTGTTATAAGACAGTTCCTTGCCTTGCAGCTGACGGTAATTTGCCAGTGCACCGTCAACCGCGGTGATGTCGCGATAAAAAGCAGCAGACTGATGAGGATTTTCGCCATAGCGCATATCCTGCACTTTGGTGAATTGCAGGTTGAGTGTCTCGGGATAGACGGCGCGTGTTGCATGCTGACGGTCCGGACCCAGCGCACTGAGGTAATTGGTAATGGCACCATCGTATTGCGCGGTGTGCGCGAAGACTTTTTTAGCGAGCGCGAAGCGGGTTTCGTAACTCACATCGCCCTGCCCTGTTTTCATTTCGGTCAGCACCTTGTCGTAATCCAAGGGATCACAAATTACGACCACATCTTTGTGATTTTTTGCCGAAGACCGCAGCATCGCCGGCCCACCGATATCGATATTTTCAATCGCATCTTCAAGAGCACATTGGTCTTTGGCGACGGTTTGCTGAAAGGGATACAGATTGACAACGACCATATCAATGGTGGGTATGTCATGCGTGACCAGTGCCTGCATGTGCGCAGGAAAATCTCGGCGCGCGAGGATGCCGCCATGCACCTTGGGATGCAGGGTCTTGACACGTCCATCGAGCATTTCGGGGAAACCGGTGTAGTCGGCTACCTCGGTAACCTCAAGGCCATTGTCTGCCAGCATCCGGGCCGTGCCGCCAGTGGACAGTAGCTTCACGTTCATGGAAGCGAGTGCTTGGGCAAATTCAAGCACGCCGGTTTTATCGGAGACAGAAATAAGCGCTTGTTTGATCATGAGAAATTATCAAAATTTGAATAAGGCAGGTCGGGGAGATACTGAATAAATCCCCGTTCGATGGCGAGCCGGCATAGCCATGCTAAGCGAGACCCAGGTAAATCGAGGACTTGTTGCTATTTATTTAGCTAAAAAAATTGTGGTTTTATTTCATTCGCGCTGACCTAGGCGCCTGCGCAATAGTGAATTTGCAAGTTCAAAGCAAGCCGTGCTGCTGCAATTTTTTACGCAGTGTGTTGCGATTTATGCCCAACATCTCGGCGGCGTGTGACTGATTACCTTTGGCACGCACCATGACGGCTTCGAGCATGGGTTTTTCGACGGTAACAACGACCATTTCATAGACGTTGTGTGGCTGCATTTCCCCGAGATCACGGAAATATTTCTCAAGACTTTTCTTGACGACATCCTGAATATTGTCTTTGCTCATGCTGACTCGGTCGGTACGAAATGTGAGGAATTATGAAAACTCTGTAGTTTTATGCCGCCAGCTTGTGGGCGGCGGGCGCGTATTGTAACCGCTCGCCCAGCACGCGCTGCGAATGAAAAAATGTATCGACTGCTGCACGCTGAGTGTCACAATCTTCGATCAGGTTCATTTGCTGACGAAATATTTCGCCACCTTCCAGTGATCTGACATACCACCCGATATGTTTGCGCGCTGTCCGCACGCCAAGATAGTCGCCATAAAACGCATAGTGTTCCAGTAAATGGCGCGACATCAGTTGCCTGACCTCATCTACTGTCGGCGGCAACAGATGCTGGCCAGTACGCAAAAAATGATCAATCTCGCGAAAAATCCACGGGCGTCCCTGCGCTGCACGACCGATCATGACCGCATCGGCACCCGTTTTTTTCAGGACGAAGGCGGCTTTCTCGGGCGTGTCGATATCGCCATTCGCAACGACGGGAATACGCACCGCTGCCTTGACCGCGGCGATGGTGTCGTACTCGGCCTGGCCGTTGTAGCCGTCCGCGCGCGTTCTGCCATGCAGGGTCAACATGGCGATACCAGTTTGCTCGGCAATGCGCGCAATCGTTAGTGCGTTTTTATGCTGGCGGTCCCAGCCGGTACGAAATTTCAGCGTCACCGGCACATCAACCGCCGCGACTACGGCTTCGAGCAGACTGGCCACCAAGGGCTCATCGCGCAAGAGCGCCGAGCCGCACCAGTTGTTGCAAACTTTTTTGACGGGGCAGCCCATGTTGATGTCGATGATCTGGGCACCGCGATCGACATTAAAACGCGCCGCTTCGGCCAGCAGCACAGGATCAGCGCCGGCGATCTGCACCGCCTTGGGTTCCATTTCACCTTCGTGATTAATGCGTCGCGCTGTTTTCTCGCTGGCCCACACGCGTGGATTGGACGCAGCCATTTCAGAGACCGCATAGCCCGCGCCCAGCTCCTTGCACAACTGGCGAAATGGCCGGTCGGTCACACCCGCCATGGGGGCGACAAAGACATTGTTGCGAAGCTGATAGGGACCAAGCTGCATGAGGGGTTCCGCTGGGGTGGCACTGCAAAAGGCTGCTTATTTTATACGCAGCTGGGCCGATGCCGGAAGAAACTGATTTGGGTCATGCCGCGGGATGAGAACGATCGATTTCATCGAGGCCATCCGCCTCAATGTGGGCAGCGTCGCCCCATTGCAGCACGCGGAAGGTGTGACCATCCCACTGCAGGCGATTGATCGCTGCATTTAGAATCGCAAAATCACGCGGTGATGTGATGGACAAGTCATGTGCTGCGCGATAGAGGCAATCGAGCACACCGCCGTGGGTCACGATCACGATGCGCTGATCGGGGTGTTGCTGCGCCATGCGGGTAACAACATCGACCGATCGCTGATGAAATTCTTCCAGCGTCTCTGCCTCGCGCTCGCCCGCCGGAAAGCGTGCCTGCGGATCGCGGGACTGCCAGAGTGCAAATGCTTCGGGATGTTGAAGACTGATTTCATCGTACATCAAGCCTTCGAAAGCGCCGTAGCATCGTTCGCGTAGCGCGCTATCGATGTGTACAGGAAGCTGATGCATGTCGGCGACAGCCTGAGCGGTATCGCGTGCTCTTTGCAAGTCGCTGGCATAAATCGCTGCCGGGCGCTCACTCTGCAAAGCACGCGCCAATGATCGAGCTTGTCGCTGCCCTTCGTCATTTAATCCGATATCGATATGACCTTGCATACGCCGCATACGGTTCCATGCGGTCTCGCCATGGCGAATGAGAAGAATGTCAGTCATAGGGACGACTCTCGGATAAAAAAATGCATCAAAAAATAATGGGCAGGCGCATCATGCAGCCTTCACAGGCGAGACCTGCAACCAAAAAGTCACCGGACCGTCATTGACCAGCGCGACTTGCATGTCAGCGCCAAAACGACCCGACTCCACCACGGGATGCAAAGCACGCGCCCGCGAGAGTGTGTAATCAAACAGCCGACTGGCCTCCGCAGGTGGCGCAGCGGGCGTGAACGAGGGGCGTGTACCCGAACGGGTATCGGCAGCGAGCGTGAACTGGGGCACCAGCAAGAGACCGCCCTGTATCTGCGCAAGATTCAGATTCATTTTGCCCTCGGCATCGGCAAACACACGGTAGCCGAGTAATTTGGCGAGCAAGGCATCGGCTTCTTTTTCGCTATCACCCCGCTCTGCACACAACAAGACTAACAGTCCCTTGGTAATTCGCGCTATGCACTGCGCTTCTACCGTTACACTGGCCTCAGTGACACGTTGCAGCAGCGCGATCAAGACAGCGTAACCCGTGCAAATT
>CAMBJI010000069.1 GCA_945867725.1 Bordetella parapertussis | reverse complement strand
CACGCCCGCAATCAGCGTCACCTTGCCGTCGGCCACGGAGGCGAGCACGATGGCAGCGGTTTTCAGCTTGTCCTTCATCTTGTCCATCACCTGACGCAGCGTCGCCACATCAGCGCCTTCCAGCGTCACTGCGAGCACCTTGATGCCATGCATATCCACCGCTTGCGACAGCAGCTCGTCACCCTGCCCCGACGCAAGACGCGCCTTGATGGATGCCAGCTCTTTTTCAAGCGACTTCACCTGATCCTGAACCTGCGCAATACGCTGCGTAATTTCATCCGGCTGAACTTTGAGCGCGGCAGCAGCTTCATTGACACGGGTCGTCAGCGACTGCACAAGCGCGAGTGCGTTTCCACCCGTGACCGCCTCGACGCGCCGGATACCCGCCGCCACGCCGCCCTCGGATACGATCTTGAACAAACCGATGTCACCGGTACGATTGACATGGGTGCCACCGCACAGTTCAGTCGATGAACCAATGCCAAGTACACGCACATGATCGCCGTACTTCTCGCCAAACAAAGCCATCGCGCCCTGTCGAATCGCATCGTCGTAAGACATCAGCTGTGCGCTGGTCGCGGCATTATCGAGAATTTCATGATTGACGAGCGCTTCGATGCGACGTATCTCATCTGCCGTCAGCGGCGCGTTGTGACTAAAGTCGAAACGCGTTTTGTCAGCATCCACCAGCGAGCCTTTTTGCACGACGTGACCGCCCAGCACCGTCCGCAAGGCCTTGTGCATCAGATGCGTGGCTGAGTGATTGCGCATCGTTGCCGCGCGCACCATCACATTGACCCGGGTGCTGACTTTGTCGCCCACCGCCAGCTTGCCGCTGACCAGCGCGCCGTGATGACCGAAGACGTCCGGCTGAATTTTTTGCGTATCGCGAACTTCAAATGACGCGTTACCCGCTTCGATGACACCCACATCGCCTGCCTGACCGCCGGATTCCGCATAAAACGGCGTGTGATCCAGCACGAGGATCGCTTCCTGGCCAGCCACCATTTCTTTTGCAGAGTGCCCGCCGACATAAATTGCCAGCACACTGGCTTCGTCGGCCAAGTGGTCATAGCCTTTGAATTCTGTTTTCGGACCCGCATACTCGAGGCTGGCCGCCATTTCAAATTTACCGGCTGCACGTGCTGTCGATTTCTGTTTTTCCATCGCCTCATGGAAACCGGCTTCATCTAACGTGACATCACGCTCGCGGCAAATATCGGCCGTCAGGTCCAGCGGAAAACCATACGTGTCATAGAGTGCGAATGCGGTCTTGCCATCAAGACGGAGCGGATCTTTCGCCAGCGCGGCTTCAAGTATTTTCATCCCGTTTTCCAGCGTCTCGCTGAAACGTTCCTCTTCCTGCTTCAACACCAGCGCCACGCGATCGGCGGCATCGGCCAACTCAGGGTAAGCGGCGCCCATCTCGGCAACGAGATCAGGAATCAGTTTGTAAAAGAAGGGTTTCTTTTGCCCGAGCTTGTTCCCATGACGCAGCGCACGCCGAACGATACGGCGCAGGACATAAGCGCGTCCTTCGCTGCCGGGAACCACACCATCAACAATCAGGAACGCACAGGCGCGAATGTGATCGGCAATCACGCGCAATGAGCTATGACTCAGATCGCTGATACCGGTTTCGCGGGCAGCCGCAGTGACAAGTCGCTGGAACAGATCGATTTCATAGTTGCTGTGCACATGCTGCAGAATGGCCGCCAGCCGCTCCAGACCCATGCCGGTATCCACGCAGGGCGCCGGCAGCGGTGTGAGGGTCGCCTCGCCAGTCACTGGATCGATCTGACGATCAAACTGCATGAAAACGTTGTTCCAGATTTCGATATAGCGATCGCCATCTTCCTCAGCGCTGCCGGGCGGACCGCCCCAGATATCGGGTCCATGGTCAAAAAAGATTTCGGAACACGGTCCGCAGGGACCGGTATCGGCCATCTGCCAGAAATTGTCAGAAGCAAAGGGCGCGCCCTTGTTGTCGCCAATGCGAACGACACGCTCAGGCGGCAATCCGATTTCATTCACCCAAATATCGTAGGCCTCGTCATCCGTGTGGTAAACGGTAGCCCAGAGCTTCTCGGCAGGCAGACCATAAACCTTGGTCAACAACTCAAAAGCCCACTTCAGCGAATCGCGCTTGAAATAGTCACCAAAAGACCAGTTACCCAGCATTTCGAAAAAAGTGTGATGACGCGCGGTGTAACCGACGTTTTCGAGATCATTGTGCTTGCCGCCTGCGCGAAGACAACGCTGAACGGATGCGGCTCGTACATAGTCACGCTTGTCGGCACCGAGGAATACATCCTTGAACTGCACCATGCCCGAGTTGGTAAACAGCAGGGTGGGGTCGTTGCCGGGAACCAGAGGGGACGACCGCACGACCGTATGGCCTTTGGAAGTAAAAAAACTGAGGAATTTATCCCGAATTTCTGACGAGTTCATGAGCGCTTGATTAACTGTTTTCGGAGCGACGGGGCGGGCCCCGGAAAGCCGGTGATTATACGTGAAGGCCCTCTAAAGCTCTCGTGGGTCCCTGCGTCAGCGGGTGCATACTTGCCGAAAAACTAAGCTTGAGGAGCACCATCAAAAAAATGGGCACCGATCAAATCAAGCCGGTCGGTACAGATAGCGTCAACACCGATCGCGCGCAATGCACGCGCTTGATCTGGTTCATTCACCGTGTAACAAAACAATCCGTATCCTGAGTCTTTTACTGCGACGGCTTGGGCTTGAGTCAAAAAACGTGCATTCACGTGCAATGCAGAAGCGCCCAATCGCTGCACCGTGGACGCCCAGTCAGCGGGCACAACATCAACCAGCCAAGCGCGCGGCACCTCAGGTGCAGCCTCCTGCGCTGCAAGCAAGGCTTCGATAGAAAATGAGGACAGCAACACGCTTCCGAGAGGCAGGCGCGAGCAGGCCTGGCCCACCAGAAATCCGGTACGTGCATCCATGCCGGGTGCCGGCTTGATTTCGGCATTCATCCACAAGTCATGCGCCAAGCAGAATTGAGCAGCATCCGCAAAACCCGCCACGGGCTCACCACTAAATACCGGCGAATGCCAGCCACCCGCGTCCATCGCCACGAGTTCATCCAGCGTGAAATCCGCGACCCGACCCTCTCCCAAGACAGTGCGCCCCAGCACGGGATCGTGCATCAGCACCAGACCATCACCGCGAACGGCCATAACATCAAATTCAACCGCGTGAAAACCATGGGCAACAGCGCAGCGCAAAGCCGCCATCGTGTTCTCTGGCGCAAGAATTCCACCGCCCCGATGGGCTAATACTCTGGGGTAAGTCCACATCTATCTCTCTCCTGCCATGATGCGCTGCGCTGGCTACGGTAAAATTGGGGTCTATTTTCTTCCTCGCCTTGCCATCATCCCATGGGTAACGACAGCAGTAACAACGCGCCAGCGGCGCCATCCAATTTTTTGCGCGCAATTGTGGATGCCGACACAGCGAGCAGTAAATATGCGGGCCGCGTAGACAAGCAAGGCAAAGCGCTGCCCACAGTCATCACACGTTTTCCACCTGAGCCCAATGGTTATCTGCACATTGGCCACGCAAAATCGATCTGTCTGAATTTCGGCATTGTGCGCGACTATGATGGCCGCTGCCACTTGCGTTTTGACGATACCAATCCGACCAAAGAAGACCAGGAATACGTCGACACCATTATCGACAGCGTGCAGTGGCTAGGATTTTCCTGGCAAGACCAAACCGATACGCATCAGTATTTTGCCAGCGATTATTTCGATCAGCTCTATGAAATGGCCGAATGGTTAATTACCGCTGGACATGCGTATGTCGACAGCCAGTCGGCAGAAGAAATGGCCGCCAATCGCGGCAGCTTCAGCGAACCAGGCAAAAATTCACCGTTCCGTGAGCGCCCCGCAACAGAATCGCTGGATCTGCTGCGGCGCATGAAGGCAGGCGAGTTCGCCGATGGTCAGCACATACTGCGCGCGAAAATCGACATGGCCTCGCCCAACATGAATATGCGCGATCCAGCTATCTATCGGATACGTCATGCGCATCATCATCGTACCGGCGACAAATGGTGCATCTATCCTATGTACGACTACGCGCACCCGATTTCGGATGCGATAGAAAACGTCACTCATTCGCTGTGTACGCTGGAGTTTCAAGATCATCGGCCGTTTTACGACTGGATACTAGAACGACTTGCCGAGGGCGGATTTTTCAAACAACCTCTGCCACAGCAATATGAATTCGCGCGCTTGAATTTAACGTATGCAATCACCAGCAAGCGAAAGTTATTGCAACTGGTCGAGGAAGAGATTGTCGATGGCTGGGATGATCCGCGCATGCCCACGATTGTCGGCATACGCCGTCGTGGTTTTACGCCGGAATCCTTGCAGCTGTTTGCCGAGCGCATCGGCGTTGCGAAATCGGATAGCTGGATCGACATGAGTACGCTGGAAGGTGCGCTGCGCGACGATCTGGATGACAAAGCAGCTCGCATCGTGTGTGTACTTAATCCACTCAAACTCATCATTGATAATTTTCCGGAAGCGCACACCGAAGCTTGCAGCGCGCCGGTGCATCCGCATCATCCCGAGCGTGGCAACCGTCAGTTCCCGATCAGCCGCGAACTGTGGATAGAGCAGGAAGATTTCATGGAAGTGCCTGAGAAGGGCTACTTCCGTCTTTTCCCGGGCAACAAGGTCAGACTGCGTTATGGCTATGTGGTCGAATGCACGGGCTGCGATAAAGATGCCTCGGGCAAGGTCATCGCCGTACATTGCACCTACTACCCGGACAGCAAGAGTGGTACTGATGGCGCCTCAACCTACAAGGTCAAAGGCAATATCCACTGGGTATCCGCAGTGCAGTCGGTGGCTGCTGAAGTGCGCCTCTTTGATCGCTTGTTCACCGATCCGCATCCGGATGCCGGCGGTAAAGATTTCAAGCAATCACTCAATCCACATGCCAAGTCCGTGATCAACGCCTACCTCGAAGTCGGCGCAGACAAAGCAAATCCGGATGACAAATTTCAATTCGAACGTCACGGCTATTTCGTTGCCGACCGCGTGGATTCCGCTCCTGGCAAGCCAGTGTTTAACCGCATCGTGACCTTGAAAGATAGCTGGAGCAAATAAGCGCCTCTAACAAGATTTTGCTGGCTAGTCGGGCCGATGCAGACAGTGCTACCAACATGGCGTTTGACTCTCCATATTCCTCCTGCATGAACTTTGAAAAACTGATCTTCCTTGATCTGGAAACCACGGGTGCTAACCCAGCAGTAGACCGCATCACCGAAATCGGATTGGTTGAAGTTGACCGCAGCGGCAAGGCCACGCACTGGTCCAGTCTGGTCAATCCTGGTGTATCGATTCCGGCGTTCATTCAGGGCTTAACGGGCATCAGCAATGAAATGGTGCGTACTGCGCCGTCTTTTGCACAACTGGCAGCGGCATTGCATGAGCGTCTTCAGGATGCCTTGTTCATTGCACACAATGCCCGCTTTGATTACGGCTTTCTGCGCAATGCGTTTAGCGAAGCAGGCTACAGCTTTCGTTCGGAAGTGCTATGTACCGTCAAACTTTCTAGGGCAATTTTTCCCGAAGAATCGCGCCACAATCTTGATGCCTTGATTTCACGACATCAGCTCATACCGGATGGGCGACATCGCGCACTGGCGGATGCAGATCTTATCTGGCAATTCTGGCAAAAACTGGAGCAGCAAGTACCGCAGGATGTGCTAACGCCGGTACTCAAGACCTTGTTGCAGCGTCCCAGTCTTCCATCGCATCTGCCCAGCGACACACTGGACCATCTACCCGACACACCGGGCGTTTATTTGTTTTATGGCGAAAATGATTTGCCGCTGTATGTCGGCAAAAGTGTGCATCTGCGTCAACGCGTGATGTCGCACTTCAGTGCCGACCACAAGCTCTACAAGGAAATGCGCCTGTCACAGCAACTGCATCGTATCGAATGGCGAGAAACCGTGGGGGAAATCGGTGCGCTGCTGCTCGAAGCCCAGTTGGTGAAATCGCTGCAGCCCATTCACAACCGCAAATTACGACGCCAAGGTAGTTTGTGCGCTTGGCGACTCAAAGATGATGCTGGCGTTAACGCCCTACCTGAACTCAGTTATGCGAGTGATGCAGATTTCGGTCGCACGGATGCCGTCTATGGCTTATTCAGTTCCAAACGCAAAGCCGAAAGCACACTGCGCGAGCTCGCCGAGCAGCACGAGCTCTGTCTAGTGCAACTCGGTCTTGAGGGCCGCGCACAATCCAACAAACCTTGTTTTGGATGGCAACTGCAGCGTTGCAAAGGTGTGTGCATAGGCAAGGAAGCGGAAGCCCTACATCACGCACGCTTGCGTGCTGCGCTTTCAGGGCTACGCGTGCAGACCTGGCCTTATGAGGGTGCGGTCGGCCTGATTGAACAGGGCAGCAATGGCAAGACCGCCGTTCATTTGGTGAATAACTGGTGTTATCTGGGTACCGCAGAATCTGACGAAGCCCTGCAGGATTTGATGGAAAAATCGCCCGCGCGGCCGGTGTTCGATATGGATACTTACAAGATTCTCAGTAAGGCATTAGTGAAACAACAGCTCAAAGTTCGAAAGCTGAGCGGGGTTACGACCGAAAACTCATCTTAATTTGATAATCTTCTTTTGAATTTCTTGCCGATCGGCTTTTCGGATGTGAAATTTCCTTCCCCGGCGCGTAGTGCCACGATATTATCCCTTCATAACGACCTAGCTGGTCACATAACAATACAACCGGGCGCAGCACCCCTAGAGACGGGTAGATTTGCGATCCCGACCGCTGTTAGATGTTCCTCAAAATTCCGTTTTTAGCAATGTGTTCTACGCAGGGCATGGTCTTGCTGTGAATACGTGTTTGTATCGAGCCATTCATCAGGTCATTGATCTGAATAAAGCTTGACCAGTATCAATTGCCTGAAATCACTCGTCTTTAAAATTTATCGCTTTTCGCGAGTCGACTTTTCATCATGTCGGGTCGCTTGAATGTGAGTTTTTGATTTACTGAGCGTGGATTCAGTCACTGGAGAAAAGTAATGGATGAAGTCGTTATTGTCGCTGCCGCCAGAACCGGGGTGGGAAAATTTGGAGGAACGCTCGCCAAGATACCGGCGACCGAATTGGGCGCGCATGTGATCAAAGGTTTGCTCGCACAAACGGGGGTCGATCCTTCACTGATCAGTGAAGTCATTCTCGGGCAGGTACTGACCGCAGGTGTCGGACAAAACGCCGCCCGGCAATCGGTCATACGCAGCGGCCTCCCTGACCATGTGCCCGCTATGACCATAAACAAAGTGTGCGGTAGCGGTCTGAAGGCCACACATCTGGCAGCGCAGGCACTGCGTTGTGGCGATGCGGAAATCATCATTGCAGGCGGCCAGGAAAACATGAGCGCATCGCCCCATGTATTGAACAACTCGCGCGATGGCTTTCGCATGGGTGACGTAAAACTGACGGATACGATGATTGTTGATGGCCTCTGGGACGTCTACAACCAGTACCACATGGGCGTCACCGCAGAGAACGTCGCAAAGAAATTCAATATCTCACGCACCGAGCAAGATGAATTCGCGCTCGCCTCGCAAAACAAAGCAGAAGCTGCGCAAAAAGCTGGCAAGTTCAAAGACGAAATCCTGCCACTGGAAATTGTCGGCAAAAAAGCAACACCATTTTCGACAGCGACGAATACATCAAGTTGGGCAGTACGCTGGAAGGATTGTCATCACTGCGCCCTGCGTTCAACAAAGAAGGTACGGTCACCGCAGGCAATGCATCGGGTATCAATGACGGCGCCGCTGCAGTGATGATGATGAGTGCTGCCAAAGCGGCTCAACTCGGCCTGAAGCCACTAGCCAAGATACGCGCTTATGCATCCGCCGGACTAGACCCCAGCATCATGGGCATGGGCCCGGTATCAGCCAGTCAGTTGTGCCTCAAACGCGCAGGTTGGACGCCGCAAGATCTCGATCTCATGGAGATCAATGAAGCCTTCGCTGCACAGGCGATCGCTGTTAACAAAGAAATGGGCTGGGACACCAGCAAGATCAATGTCAATGGTGGCGCAATCGCGATCGGACATCCGATCGGCGCATCGGGCTGCCGCGTATTGGTGACGCTGATCCACGAGATGATCCGACGCGACGCCAAGCGCGGGCTGGCCAGTTTGTGCATCGGTGGCGGCATGGGCGTTGCGCTGGCGATCGAGCGCTGATTTTTAACAGGCAGTGCGGTATCACCGCACTGTCGAATGAATAACATCAAAATAAGGAGCAGATATGAGTCGAGTTACTTTGGTCACGGGGGGCATGGGCGGTCTGGGTGAAGCCATTTGCATGAAAATGGCTGATATGGGATATGAGGTAGTTACCACCTACTCACCCGGTAATACCAAGGTAGCCGCATGGCTGGAAGAGATGAAAGTCAAAGGCTATCATTTCCGCGCCTATCCCTGTGACGTCGCCAGCTTTCAATCAGCGCAGGAATGCATTTCACAAATCACCCAAGACATGGGGCCGGTCGATGTGCTGGTCAACAATGCGGGTATCACGCGCGATATGACGTTCAAGAAAATGGACAAGGTCAACTGGGATGCGGTCATGAAAACCAATCTGGACTCGGTGTTCAACATGACCAAGCCGGTCTGCGATGGCATGA
>CAMBJI010000068.1 GCA_945867725.1 Bordetella parapertussis | reverse complement strand
GGCATGGCGGCATTCTGATGAATGCCGAGGCAGCGTACACGCTGGTTCACAAAACTCGTATGCCTCTACGCTGGGGTGATATGGATGCGATGGGGCATGTGAACAACACCCTGTACTTCCGCTATCTGGAGCAGGCACGAATTGAATGGTTCGAGGCGCTCGGTTGTCCCGCCGATCCCGGTGGTGTCGGGCCTGTGATCATTAGCGCTCACTGTACTTTTTTAAAACAGTTGCGTTATCCGGGTGAGATTGAAGTGCATACGCTGGTAGGTGAGTTCGGTCGATCCAGTTTTCATACGCGGCAACGGATTGTGCGCGTGGATGCGCCGGAGGTGCTGTATGCCGAGGGTGGTGCGAAAGTGGTGTGGGTGGATCAGCAGGTGGAGAAGTCGTTGCCTTTGCCTGAGGCCATGCGGGGGCGGTTGCTGGAGCCTTGTTTTTGAGGGGTGGGTTTGCGAATGAGCTGCTTGTGAGCGACGAAAGCCACTGGATCCCGGCCTGCGCCGGGATGACGATTTGGGGCCAACAGCCTCTCGACAATTATCCAGGCGCAAGCACGCTACATTCTTGATCCCAGTTTCTGCCGGGATAACTTTTGAAAACTCTTAGCCTCTAAATCGTCATCCCGGCGCAGGCCGGGATCCAGCGTCTTTCGTCGTGTACCCAGCGATTCTGAGAATGGTTAATGCCAAGCCACGTGGTAGCCGCAAAAAGCCCTGACCACACCATCCTCAGACGGCACCCCCATCAAACCGGCACCTTGTAACTCATCAAGTGCTCAATCTTCACGTAATTCAGCGCATTCACATGCGTACACTCCAACACCACATGCGGTGCCACGCCGGCATCGAAGGCTTCTTTCCAGCGCAAGGCACACAGGCACCAGCGATTACCCGGCACGAGTCCCGGGAAACGGTATTCAGGTCGAGGAGTACTCAAATCGTTACCGCGCTGTCGCGAGAAATCCAGAAATTCCTGCGTCATTTCCGCACAAATAACATGCGAGCCGCGGTCGGATTCATCGGTGTTGCAGCAGCCATCACGGAAATAGCCCGTCATGGGATCGGTGGAGCAGGGTTTTAGTGGTGTGCCGAGGACGTTGATTGCCATGTTGGTGTTTGTTTGTGATGATAAGCTTTTGAGCCGAATGCTTGCCTAATGCGGTATTGTACGGCCCGGTTAGCACTTGTGCTGACGCTCTCGGCCCAGGATGCCAGAACAGTTCACTTGAGGGGATTCATGAAAAAAGTATATCCGGATGCCGCCAGTGCGCTGGCCGGCGTGGTCAGAGATGGCCAGACGATTGCAGTGGGCGGCTTTGGCCTGTGCGGCATTCCCGAGGCGCTGATCGCTGCGCTGCGCGATTCGGGCGTGCAGAACCTGACGGCGATTTCCAATAACGCCGGTGTCGATGGTTTTGGTTTGGGCCAGTTGCTGGCCACCCGCCAGATCAAAAAAATGATCGCCTCTTACGTCGGCGAGAACAAGGAATTCGAGCGTCAGTATCTGGCGGGTGAGCTGGAACTGGACTTCACACCGCAGGGCACGCTCGCCGAAAAACTGCGGGCGGGTGGTGCGGGTATTCCTGCCTTTTTCACCAAGACGGGTGTGGGTACCATCGTTGCTGATGGCAAGGAAGTACGCGAATTCGATGGCGAACACTATGTGATGGAGCGCTCGCTGGTGGCTGATGTGTCACTGGTCAAGGCCTGGAAGGCAGACCCTTCAGGTAACCTGATTTATCACAAGACTGCACGCAACTTTAATCCCAACGTCGCGATGGCCGGCAAGATCACTATCGTTGAAGTCGAAGAGCTGGTGGGCATGGGTGAACTGGAGCCGGACTCCATTCATACGCCGGGCATTTTCGTGCACCGCATCGTGATCAATGCGACGCCCGAGAAGCGCATAGAACAACGCACCATTCGTGCAAAGTAAAGCGGAGAACAACGATGGCATGGACACGTGAAGAAATGGCTGCGCGCGCAGCCAAGGAATTGCAGGATGGTTTTTATGTGAACCTCGGCATTGGCTTGCCGACGCTGGTGGCCAACTATGTGCCGCAGGATATTGAAGTGTGGCTACAGTCGGAAAATGGTTTGCTGGGCATTGGCCCTTTTCCGACCGAAGACGAGATCGATCCTGACCTCATCAATGCCGGCAAGCAGACGGTGACAGCTTTGAAAGGCTCGTCGATTTTCAGTTCGGCTGATTCATTTGCGATGATTCGTGGCGGTAAAGTCAACATCGCTATCCTCGGCGCGATGCAAGTATCGGAACACGGCGATCTGGCCAACTGGATGATCCCCGGCAAAATGGTCAAGGGCATGGGCGGCGCGATGGATCTGGTGGCTGGCGTCAAGCGTGTCGTGGTGCTGATGGAGCACGTAGCCAAGGCGAAGGATGGTTCGACTTCACACAAGCTGTTGAAGAAATGCACGCTGCCACTGACGGGTGTTGGCGTGGTGGACCGCATCATCACCGATATGGCCGTGCTGAATGTGACGGACAAGGGTTTGAAGCTGGTTGAGTTGGCGCCGGGTGTTAGTCGGGAAGAGCTTGTGGCGGATACGGGGTGTGAGATTACGTTTGATTGATTAGATAACTGCAGTGACGTAATCAACGCCGCTGGATCCCGGCCTGCGCCGGGATGACGGTGGGGGTTTAACGGTAGTCTCAACGACTACTGTCATCCCAGCGGAAGCTGGGATCCAGTGTCTTTCGTTGCAAACAAATAGCTTAACCACTTAACTGGCTGGCCTCAGGTGCAAGGCTTATTTCAGCGTCTCTTACCACCCTCTGAAGCCCTAAGAGTTCACACCCATCACTGCGCCACCCACCCCCCATCCATATTCCACGCCACACCCCGCACCTGTATCGCCGCATCACTGCACATGAACACTGCCAGCGCACCCAGTTGGTCTGTCGTCACGAATTCACCTGAAGGCTGTTTCTCAGACACCAGATCGCGCTTAGCCTGATCAATCGAAATACCTTGCGCAGCCGCTCGCGCATCCACTTGTTTTTGCACCAGTGGTGTTAGCACCCAGCCCGGACAAATCGCGTTGCAGGTAATACCGGTTTGCGCAGTTTCTAGTGCGGTGACTTTAGTGAGACCGACGATGCCGTGCTTGGCAGCGACATAAGCTGATTTGCCGGCAGAGGCGACCAGACCGTGTGCAGACGCGATATTGATGATGCGGCCCCAGTTTTTTTCGCGCATCTTTGGCAGGGTCAGTCGCGTGGTGTGAAACGCCGAGGTTAGGTTGATGGAGATCACCGCATCCCAGCGCTCGATCGGAAAATCTTCGATGTTGGCCACATGCTGTATGCCCGCGTTATTCACAAGAATATCGACACTGCCAAAACGCGCTGCGGCGTCCTGCATCATCTGCGCTATCTCGTCAGGCTTGGTCATGTCGGCATTGCAGTACAGTGTCTCGACCTGATAATCCTTTGCTGTGGCTTGTTGCAGCTTTGCAATTTCTGTGGCATCTCCGAAGCCATTAAAAACAATATTCGCGCCTTCCGCGGCCAGCGCATGCGCGATGCCAAGTCCTATGCCTGAGGTGGATCCGGTGATGAGTGCGGTTTTGCCGGACAGCTGAGGTTTCTGCATGATGAGCCTCGTAAAGATGAATGATGTAAGTACTGAGAGCCTATCTCGTTAGGTCGATGGCAAGGCGTACCGAAACAGACGGTGCGACCTGTACGGCAAGGAGGTGTAACGCTGCCAGTGGCCTAACGAGGTAGGCTCAAAAATCCTGAAGATTGTACGCGCATAGACCAGTAAAATGCGTCTAGCCTTAACCCACTACGGACAGGATGCACAACGATGACGCAGTCTCGAATCAATATGGTGCAATGCCTTTCACCCGCCGGGCTGCATCGGATGGCCTATCAAACCTGGGGTGACGATCACAACCCGCGGGTACTCATTTGCGTGCATGGGGTGACACGGGTCTCGGATGATTTTGACCAGCTCGCCGAATCGCTCAGTGAGCACTACCGGGTGATTTGTCCGGACGTGGTCGGGCGAGGGCGTTCCGAGCGGCTGCGCGATCCACGCCTTTACGCGGTGCCGCAATACGTGAGCGACATGGTGACGCTGATCGCGCGGCTGGACGTGGCGCAGGTGGACTGGGTGGGTACGTCCATGGGTGGGCTGATCGGCATGGGGCTGGCGGCGCTGCCTGATTCGCCGATTCAAAAAATGGTACTCAACGACATCGGGCCTAATCTGAATTTTCCGGCCCTGATGCGGATTGGCGATTACATCGCCAACGAGGTTCAGTTTGATAATTTCCAGCAGGGGCGCGAGTACATCCGCACCGTCAGTGCGCCCTTCGGACCGCACAGCGATACTGAGTGGGACAAGCTGGCACGTGACGTGCTACGCGAGGGCAGCGACGGTAAATGGCGCCGTCACTATGATCCCGCCATTGCCAAGGGCTTCGAAGGCATTACCGAAGAAGGTATCAAGCGCAGCGAGGCAGGCTTGTGGGCGGCCTATGATGCGATACGCGCGCCGGTCTTGCTGGTGCGCGGGAGTGAATCCGATCTGCTGACGCGCGAAACCGCGCAGGCTATGACAGAACGCGGTCCGCGCGCGCGGCTAGCTGAGATACCCGGGGTGGGTCATGCGCCGACTTTCATGCATGATGATCAGATAGCGCTGGTAAAGAACTTTTTATTGGGTTAACCATGGTTTCAGTGGCAGCTGTCACACAGGTAAACGAGCAGTTGGCGCTAGGCCTGAGCGCCGATGATGCTGCTCGTCTGAAAGCCGCCATAGACTTTGTGCAGGAGCCCTATCTCAACCGCGTCTTGCAAACCGGACAGGATGCGATGGCGTTTTCTGCCGGGGTGGTAGCGACGCTCGCCGGCCTCAAAACCGATGTCGATACCCGTATTGCCGGGATGTTGTTCGAGTTGGTTGCACTGGATGCATCACTGGCAGAACAGATCGAGCCACGTTTCGGCAAAGAGATCGCCGACATGGTCTCGGGCATACGACAGCTCATGCGTTTGCATGAAGGCGCCAATTTTCTCCAGACCGCGGGCAAGAGTGGTCAAGCTGCTGCAAGTCAGCTCGAAACCCTGCGCAAGATGACGCTGGCAATGGCCACCGATATGCGGGTGGTACTCGTGCGACTTGCCTCTCGATTGACCACGCTGCGTTTTTTCTCTGAACGCAAACTCGAAAACGAAACGACGCTGCGCTATGCGCGAGAAAGTTTTGATCTGTATGCGCCGCTGGCGAATCGTTTGGGTATCTGGCAGCTGAAGTGGGAGCTGGAAGATTTGTCGTTTCGCTTTACCGATCCCGCGAGTTACAAGCAGGTTGCAAAAATGCTCGAAGAGCGACGGGTAGAACGCGAGAGCTTTGTTGATGCAGCGATCAATCAATTGAAAGAAGCACTCGCGCGTGATGGCGTGCGCGCCGACGTGTTTGGTCGACCTAAACACATTTACAGCATCTGGAGCAAGATGCAGGGTAAGTCGCTGGACTTCTCTCGGTTGCATGATGTACGTGCTTTTCGGGTCATCGTGGATGATGTTAAGACTTGCTACACGGTGCTGTCCATCGTCCATGGCATCTGGACACCGATTCCTGAGGAATTCGACGATTACATCGCACGCCCCAAGCCCAATGGCTACAAGTCGCTTCACACCGTGGTTGAGGCCGACGATGGCAGAACGCTCGAAGTGCAGATACGCACGAAGAAAATGCATCGATTTGCCGAGTATGGTGTGGCCGCGCACTGGCGATACAAAGAGGGCGGTGCAGCCTCGCTAGACCAAGCCTATGACGAAAAAATCGCCTGGCTGCGACAACTGCTCAACTGGAAAAGCGAAATGGTTGATGTGGTTGTTGGTACTGATGGTGCTGAAGGTACTGATGGTGCTAACGATGCTGACAACGCCAACCGCCAGTGGGTGCAGCAAATCAAGGCAGCATCGATCAATGACCGCATTTATGTACTGACACCGCAGGCGAGGGTGATTGAACTGCCCAAGGGATCGACGTCGATCGATTTTGCGTATTACCTGCACAGCGATATTGGGCACCGCTGCCGTGGCGCGAAAATTAACGGCGTAATGGTGCCGCTCAATACGCCGCTCAAGAACGGACAAACGGTAGAAGTCATCACCGCCAAAGGCGAAGCCGCGGCTTCAGGACTGGCGGGCCCATCGCGCGACTGGTTATCGGAGGATTACACCGCCAGCCCGCGCACACGTTCAAAAATTCGTGCGTGGTTTAACGCCATCGAAGAGGCAGAGACGCTCGCGCGTGGCCGATCCGCGGTGGAAAAAACTTTGCAGCGCGAAGGTAAGACCTCTGTCAACCTCGACGATCTCTCGCACAAGCTGGGATTTCAGAAACTGGAAGAGTTACTGCTTGCGGCGGGCAATGAGCGACTCAGCATGCGACTCGTCGAGCAAGCCTTGCATGCCCATGAGGCCGGCCGCAATGCGGCGGTCAATCCCGATGAAGCTGTCCTACCGCGCAAGAGCAAGGCATCGAGTGTCACGCAGGGCGCAAAATCAGGCGTGCTGGTATTGGGTACCACCGGCTTGCTCACGCAAATGGCCAGCTGCTGCAAGCCGGCACCACCGGATCCGATCGTGGGTTTCATCACGCGTGGCAAAGGTATTTCCATTCATCGCGCTAGCTGCAAGAATTTTTCGCAAATGGTATTGCGCGCCCCCGAGCGCATGGTGCAAACCACTTGGGGCGATCAGCCTGCCGATACGGTGTATCCGGTGGATGTGTTTGTGCAGGCGCTTGATCGGCAGGGACTGCTGAGGGATATCTCGGATCTTTTCCTGCGCGAGAAAATCAACGTCATCGGCGTATCGACGCGTAGCAGCAAGGGCCAGGCCTTGATGTCGTTTACGGGCGAGATATCTTCGACGGCACAGTTGCAGCGTGCGCTGACGATTATTCGGGAGGTGAAGGGGGTATTGGAGGTTCGGCGGTCGTGATGCCCATAGGCTTGTGAACCCCCACAGCTGTGGAAGTGATGTCAAAAAAATAAAGCAATGGGATGACCTGGCACCGGGCACTGGCGCGAACATGCAAAGCTGGCTATAATCCGGCTTCGTTAGGCGCGTAGCTCAGCTGGTTAGAGCACTACCTTGACATGGTAGGGGTCGTTGGTTCGAGTCCAATCGTGCCTACCAGAATTCCCCAGCCGGATCAGATACTTATCTCGATCCGGCTTTTTGTTGGGATGAATTCTGGGATGAGTTCTTCTTCGGTGCTGCTTGATGCACGCCGTATCCAAGCCTGCATTCGACTTGTGCAGGCCCCACGTACCTACTTCCAATTGACCTTGCTTGCTGCTATCAGCGATGCCCAGTTATCTGGCGGGTGGCCGCGTTCCAGCATGCGTTGAAAGACAGCGTAAGGATCTTTTTTGCTACCGGAAGCTCGCAACGTAGTTTCATCATTCACCCAAGCAAAGATGATGATTCGAGTTTTCGAGTCAAAGCGAAAAAACAATCGAAAACGTTGGCCAATTTTTGCGCGCCGCCAGTGCCGAAACTCAGCACCCATCGTATTACCTTGACGGTATTCTTCGCGGTTTGGATCAATCGGCACTGTGTCAAAAATCAATTTCGACACCGCCGCAAACAGCCTGACGTTCGCGTTTGACTGGAATCCCTCCGGGTCCTGCTGCTGTGCGCGCTCGGCAGCGGCATGCAGTTTTACCAGCTGCTCAGACAAACACTCGTGAAAGAGCAGGTTCCACCCGTGACGTTGAATCACAGCGCCACGTCGCCTTCAATGTCAGTAGCCAGATCAACCGGCTGAGTCAGCGTGGCCAACATGGCTTGTACCAACTCGTCCGGCAAGGTGCAGAGGTGTTGCCCCGATCGTATGTCCTTTTCCAGCAAATTCAAAAATGAACTGATAGCCGGATCTTCGTGAGGGGTTTCATCGGCGCGGGTGACAATGACTTGTGAGCCGCGCAAATCAAATGCGACCTTGCCACCGTAATCCACCCCCAAAGCTTGGCGTATGGGCTTTGGCAAGGTGATCTGACCCTTCGAGGTGATGGTGGCAACTTCGCGGACGGTGGGCATAACTTTTCTCCTGAATATGTCCGCTATGGTAAGGAAATTTCCTTACTATGACAAGAAAGACTTCGCACCCAAAGTCGAGTTAACACCATGACAGCCAATACGACGGCTAGCGCACTGCCCAAACGCCAATCGCCCCCTCAGTCATCGGCTAACAGCCCATTTTCACCTCCAGCCACAAACAGGCTCAGCATCTGAGCTAGCACCAACCGAATACTCGTCCTCCAACCACAGGAGGCGAGATGAGGCTGATTTTTTGCGTGCGGGAGCACACGTATGACGAGATCCAGATGGGGCATCTGCTCAACTCTGGGAGCGGATCTGACGACGTGACTAGCCCTAGCTTGGAAATAATAGCTTCTTGTTGAATTTAACTGCAGGATATTTTTTTGACTGTTTCTGTTGATGCCAGCTTGTGGACCACATTTTCAATCATTTTCTTACCGTTTGCTTTTATCGCTACCTTAGCAATTTCCTCTTGAAGTTTTGTGTAAAATTCCTCATCTCCTGTTAACCGATGCCAAAATTCTTTTCCCATGAATAGTGGATATCCATGGTCATCGCGAAGTTTCTTGTAATGACTACTTTCTTCTCCAGGTTCTCCATATAGAATTCCTATGATAAGGTCGTCA
>CAMBJI010000067.1 GCA_945867725.1 Bordetella parapertussis | reverse complement strand
CGACGGGATTAATAATGATGGCGTTACACCGCTGATGATGGCCTGTCGTAATGGTCATCTGAAGGTCGCCCAGATGCTCCACGAGCATGGAGCGAGCCTGGCTTCCAAAGCGCTTGAAGCGTGGAACTGTCTGCATTATGCGGCTAACGACGATCGCGAAGAGGTGGTGCGCTGGTTGCTGATTGAGAACGTACCTGTCGATGAGCCGACTAAGTATGGCATTACACCGCTGATGATGGCCTGTCGGAATGGTCATCTGAAGGTCGCCCAGATGCTCCAAAGTAAAGGAGCAAGCCTGGCCGCCAAAGATAATGACGGGGATATGTGCCTGCATTTTGGGGTTCACCACGATCGCGAAGAGGTGGTGAGGTGGTTGCTGGGTGAGAAAGTACCTGTCGACAAGCCGAATAATTCGGGTGTTACGCCGCTGATTCTTGCCTGCGGTCGTGGCCATCTGAAGGTTGCGCAGATACTCCACGGGAGTGGAGCGAGCCTGACCCACAAAGTGAGTGGTGGGTTGAACTGCCTGCATAGTGCGGCTAGCCGCAGTCGCAAAAAGCTGGTGAGCTGGTTGCTGAGTCGGGGCGTGGATATCGATGAGCCCAATGATGCGGGTACGACGGCGCTGATGTTTGCTCTAAATTTTGCTAAAAAAAAGGGGGATTTTGCAGCCACCCGGCTGCTGATCGAGTGCGGTGCGAACCTTAGTCTTAAGGTTGACAACGAAGAGCTTATTGGCCAGGCGACTTTTAGAATCGCATGTGATCAAGAGCGTTACGATGTGCTGCCGTCGTTGATCGCGCGTGACTCGGCTTTTTCTGCGGACTTGGACACATTGCCATCCGAGGGTTCCCCAGAAATAGTGGACCCTTTGAAGATACGTGCCCGGTCTGCAGCCGTTCATGATCTGATCCGAATTTTTCAAGGGATGGAAATACAAGCGGATCTCGCCCCAGAGGATCAATTAGATCAAGTGGATCAATTGCTGCATCCGGCGTGGTTATCTCCTGAGAAAAAATCTGATCGTCAACAATTCATTGACTATTACCAGACCCTATTTTTCCTGACTGATAGCAATGCTTCGAATCAGTCGATCAGTGAAACCGCGCTTTCGTCACATGCTTTATTTTCTTACACGATTCACGATCATCTGAAGCCCCAGCAAGGTGAGTTTTCCAATTTGCTTCAAGCCCTAGCCGGCCAAGGCAAGCTTATAAACCCTTCGCATAAAAAGAAAATTTTGTGGTTCAAGCTGGAAGCGCTCAAGGCAGCGCAGATCACTCAGCCATTTCAAAACAAGCATCTTCTTCCGACGACTGAAAACATCATTTGCAGCGTATTGATGCGCCAGCTCGATGCACTGCGGTTGGCGGCTCAGGAATATTTTTTTGATGAGCAAGCCAATTTGTCGGAAGTGTTTAAAAAGCTGTGTGAAAAATATATCCGAATAGGCGGAAATTTTGACGATACGGGCTTTAATAAAGCATTGGTCAAGCAGGGTATCTATGCGGTCAATGCGGATCGCCTGACTGCGTTAATCAGTACAGCATTCGAGGTCGTCCTTCGAAGACCTTTGGATTTTCCGTCGATGGCGACCGTTGGACGGGGACTTGATCTGAGCGGGACGCAGGTGATCGAAAACCTGTTCGCTGAATTGAAGAAGTCGCTGACTTATTTGGCTAAAGCCCATGAAATAGAGGGTCTGGAGTTGGTGGACTCGGAAGAGCAAGATTCGTATCCGGGCTTGTCCGCTGAATTGAAGAAGCCACTGAATGATCCGCCTGACGCCTTAGTGCTGCCGGGTTTTGCAGATGGGTTAAAGATGCTGGCGCAGAAGCAGGAGGATCAGGACATCTATGCCGAACAGATCTTCGGTCAGTGGCGCCAGCTCAGTGCAGCATTGGGCGTGGTCTTGCCCGAGCCTTTCGCTTCGCAGCAATAGCGGGTTACAGCGTCTGCTCAAGCGGGCGCCGAGCCTGCGCGTAAGGACTTATTTTTTTGTACATGACGTCGCGGCAGCGACGTCTTTTTTTTGCCTTGAAAGTCAATACAACCGTCATCAAGCTTGACATTAACGACGGACGGATCCGGGAAATCAGGCAAGAAATCGGTGATCTGTTTGAAAGAAATAGACGCCACAAACTTCAGTCGCAGCACCCACCACAGACACGACATCAGCAACGCCTGTCATTGATGAGCAAATAGCCACCGCAGCCGATATCAATATCATCGATTAGCAGGCGATGCATTCGTAATGCACTCGCTGGCGTCGGACCGAACCAGATACCACCTGCATGGGGCCATTGGCATCTTTACCTAAAGCGCCGACATTAACTTTCTCCGTCAGCCTTCGCTGCGTTACGCGGAATTTTCGCTTGTAATTTTTTTCAATGACCTTAATTACTTGGTCAATCTTCGGCGCGCATCAATGGGCCTCTCGCTGGTTCTGTCATGCTGGAGTTGGAAGAGTCGACTCGTTGACAGTCATGCAGAATTATTCGATTAGTCACGCGATAGACACATGAATTTCCTGAATTTTTCATCCGATTTCTTAAGTAAAGTACATGGATATGAAACCTAGAATTTATCTCGTAGGGGGCGGGATCGGATCCCTGGCTGCTGCCGCGTTCATGATTCGTGATGGCGGCGTGCCAGGCGAAAATATTTCGATCCTCGAAGCGGAACCCGTCATGGGCGGCAGTCTGGATGGTTCGGGAGATGCTGCCAATGGCTATTCGATGCGCGGTGGGCGCATGTTGACGACGGATAACTACGAGTGCACCTGGGATTTATTCAAATCGATTCCGTCGCTGCACAATGAAGGCAAGTCCGTATTCGACGAGACTGTGGAATTCAATGAGAAGAATCGCGCGCATTCGATGGCGCGGCTAGTTGACAAGCGCCGAGCGAAGGTTCCGGTGACGTCGATGGGGTTCTCCATGCATGACCGCGCCGAATTGCTGAAACTCAGCAACGCCGACGAAGTGGTGTTAGGCAAAAGCTGTATTACCGACTGGCTTTCACCTGCGTTTTTTGAGACCGAATTCTGGTTCATGTGGGCCACTACGTTTGCATTTCAGCCATGGCATAGCGCCGTAGAATTCAAACGTTACCTGCACCGCTTCATGCTCGAATTTTCGCGCATTGAAACGCTCGCTGGTGTCAAAAGAACCGTTTATAACCAATATGACTCGCTGGTTCTTCCTCTACAAGCCTGGCTTGGAAAAAGCGGTGTGCGTTTCGTCACGAATTGCAAAGTAACCGATATCGATCACAAGACCGAAGACGGCAAGCTCGTCGTGACCGGCATTCATTGCTTGCGTAACGGTATCAATGAAGTACTTGTCGTGAATGACCTTGACTTCGTTTTCCTGCAAAACGGTTCAATGACCGATGCGTCTAGTCTGGGCTCGATGAACAGCGCGCCTGACAAGCTAAATAAGACAGGCAGCGGTGGATGGGTACTCTGGGAAAAACTGGCGCAAGGAAGACCAGAGTTCGGCAATCCTGCCGCGTTCAATAACAGCATCGCGCAGTCGTGCTGGGAATCGTTCACCGTCACGCTGACGAACTCGAAATTTTTCGAGATGATGCATCAGTTCAGCGGCAATGAGTCAGGTATAGGTGGATTGGTGACGTTCAAGGACTCGAACTGGTTGATGTCCATTGTGCTCGCGCATCAACCTCATTTCGCCAATCAGCCTGCCAACGTGCAAGTCTTTTGGGGATATGCGCTGTTTCCCGACCGGATCGGCAATTTCGTTGCAAAACCGATGGATGCGTGCACCGGTGCAGAAATCCTGCAGGAACTATGCGGCCATCTCCGAATTGATTCAGAGGTCATGGCGTTGGCTAATTGCATTCCATGCAGAATGCCTTACATCACCAGCATGTTCATGCCGCGCATGCACAGTGATCGACCGTTACCGGTACCGGTCGGTTCGAAGAACCTGGCATTCGTTAGCCAGTTTGTCGAAATTGCGGATGATGTCGTCTTTATGGTGGAGTATTCGGTGCGGGCCGCCCAGATGGCAGTTTATGCGCTGATGGCAATCGCACGCAAAATTCCCCCAGTCACACCACACGACAAATCGCGGTTGGTTCAGTTCGAAGCGTTAATCAAGGCGTTCAAGTGAACTAGGGTTTGCTCCAACCGGCGCATGACGTAGTCAACATGGCGCGCTCTTCTGACTTTGGACTAGTCGCCGAACCAAGCAAGTGAGACCAGCGCAAACGTATTCTCCTGAAAGATAAGGCGAGCCCGCTTCTGCATGCAATTCAGCGTGCGTGGCAAAGTAACCGACCATTTCAAGATGCGCATCTTTCACCGACAACCCTGTCCGTTATCGTCAATGTGCTTAAGCGTCAGCTAGAGACCTTGCTGCTGGCGACCGAGGAGTATTTTTTGAATGATCTGGCACGATTGCCTGAAACGTTGAAAGTGCTCTGCAAAAAATACATCAGGCTGGGAGGAGATTTTGACGCAGCAGGCTTTTCCAAAGCGCTGACTAAGCAGGGCATTTATAGGGTGAATGCGGACCGTATGACTGAGTTGGTCAAAAACGTTTGGAAGGAAGTTCGCCTTGAGCCAATGGATTTGCCACCGATGGCGACCATTGGGCAAGTATATGGTTTGAGCGAGTCGCAAGTAATGGAGCGCCTGTTCACTCAAATAAACAAGGCGGTGCTTGAGGATACTGAAGAGTGGATATTGCCGGGGTTTTCGAAGGGATTGGCTACCTTGCAGCAAGAAGATCAGGAAACTTATGCCGATCAAATCTTTGGTCAGTGGCGGCAGATGTGGTCGGCGCTGGGGGTGGTACTGCCCGAGGTTGTGATGTCACAGCAATAGCGGAGTAAACCGGGCATAATGATCTCGGCGTTTAACGCGTTTTGATCTTATGCCCGCCCCTAAAACCCGAATCCGTCCTCGTTGTCATTCACACAGCTGACTTGCAGGTGTTACTGCTGGAAAGAGCGGACAAGCCCGGTTTCTGGCAATCCGTCACGGGTTCCAAAGATACGCTCGATGAGCAGCTGGTCACCACCGCGATCCGGGAAGTGCATGAAGAAACCGGCATCCTGATTGGTAGTGAGCATGTCCCCGTCAAAAATCTTCGGGACTGGCAACTTTCCAACGTCTATGAGATCTATCCGGTCTGGCGTCATCGCTATGCCGAGGGCGTCACCCACAATACTGAGCACGTGTTTGGGCGTGCTGTGGAGCCTGTAGGCAAAGGCTGATTTTCTCTGCCTACGTCGTCGCGGCACGCGCTGCGACGTCGTCTCCCCATCGTCTTTTACATCTCCACCAGCGCACTTCGTGTCCTCGAGGCGACAATCCCATGTCGTCGGTCGTTGACCGGCATTTTTTCTGCACGTAACAACGGTAATCCCGGAACTCGTTGCCGCGTTGTATCACTCAAAGACCTCTACGCCCGCCACAAAAGCGTGCGCTGCCCGGTCTTCAATGTGCTTACAACGAAAGGAATCATTCGCCATGTCGGTCCCCGGTCTCAAGCCTGCTGCCCCGCCTGCGCAAGCGCCGGCCCCCATTCCCCCGCAAATCCTGCCACCCCGCCCCGAGTTACCTAGGTTGCTTAACCGGCCCGCGGTTCAAGGTGAGACGGGGCACGAATACACCGCATCCGAGCGTGGTTTGAAGCGGGGACGTTCAGCGGAGGATCAGTGCATGGATGTTGAGACCTCGAGCGAACCCGTCCTCAAGCGACGGCGCGGTGAGGAGGAAGTGCCGACACCTGAACGGTTGGAGGTGCTGGTTGAAGAGAAAGACCCCCGGGATGCGTTGATTCGGGAGCACCAAGCAGTGTTGGATGCGCTATGTGCAACACCCTCTCTGTCGGGGGCGAATCCGCTTATTTATGCGGCGTCGCATGGTTTTGAGTCGGTGGTTCGTACTTTTGTCGAATCCAGCAATTACAAGGACGTCAACATTGCGCTGGTACACGCCGTAAAGTCGGGTCATCTCAATATTGCCAAGTTGCTCCATTCGGGAGGTGCGAATCTGGACATCAAAGACGCCTCTGGAAAATGCTGCCTGCATTTCGCTATCGAAAGTGATGACAGCGAAATGTTAGCTTGGTTACTAGATGGGGGAGCTGTCGTTGATTCGTCCACCACCTTCGGTGTCACACCGCTCATGCAAGCCTGTGCTCGGGGTAATAAAGAGATCCTCCGTCTTCTCCAAGCGCATCACGCGAACTTTGACGCCACAGATGCTGCTGGAAGAAGCTGCCTGCATTATGCTGTCGAAAGCGGTCACTTGGCAGTGATGGAATGGTTAATCGAACTGGGCGCGGACGTTAATGTGTCTGCTGACTCGGGTCTGACGCCACTGATGCAGGCTTGTGGTAAGGGTAATCTAGATGCCGCCAGCTTGCTCCAAGCGCATGATGCCGACTTTGCCGCAGAGGATGATCATGGGCGCAATTGTATGTATTACGCTGCGGCTCACGGTCAACAACGGGTCGTGGATTGGTTGCTGGCGCAAGGTGCGCCAGCAGATGAGCCTGACTCGCAAGGTAGAACACCGATTTTCAGCGCTTTTTCAAAAAGGCACTGGCCTTGCGTTAATTCGCTTCTGGCGGCTAAGGTCAAAATTGTGGCGGAGGTAGAAATTCTTGGTGCTCATCCGGCGGGCTATCTCTTCTGCTATGACATACGCGACGAGGCGATTAAGGACGGTCAGTATCAAGTATTGTTGTCCTTGTATAAAAGAAAACTAGAGCGTCTTAATCTTGAGGCTCGTGATCTTGGTTTTGATGATGATTCCATGCTTTCATTTTCAGGTGGTTTAGATGTTTTTTTCGCTGAATTTCGGGACCTGATCCGTATCGTTGAAAGCTTGAAAAAATCCAACACTGCGACCGGTTTAGGAGGGATTTCCAAATCGAAGAAAGCGCAGCGTGAAGTTTTTGTCAGTGAATATGTGGACGATATCAAACGTGGTCCTGTTATAAGTTCTGACAGTGAAAATTTTGAAGTTATTCCAATTCTTGACAGCTATTACATAGAACATCCTTTATTTTCTTATGTTGTCCATCATCGCTTGATTCCAGATCATACGAAATGGATACAGCTGACCGAGGCTTTGGCCGGTAAGAAAAACGACGTTTTTGATAAGCAAATGCAAAGTATTTTGCTGCACAAAATGCGAATGCTGAAAGCCTCGTCTGGACTCGCTCATGTTTTTTCAGGAAAACATCTGTCGCCGAAACTGGAGAGAAAACTCAAAGCTAAATTACTGCAGAAACTCAACGGTATGATATTGGCATTTAAGGAATCGTTGGTCGTCGAGTCAGCAGATTTTGAGGCTCATTTCACTGCACTGTGCCAAACTAGAATGAGTGGTGATTTTCATGCGCCGAGTTTTAAAAAGGCCTTATCAAAGCGTCTGGGTTTTTATAGCGTGAATGCTGATCGACTGACCGGATTGGTCGGCCAGGCATGGGAGGTAGTGCGTCGCAAACCGCTGGATTTGCCTCCGATAGTAAGTGTCGACCAAGCTGTGCACCTTGTCAGCAAATATAGCGTCGAAAAAATGCTCGATGAATTGAAGAAGTCGCTGATTCAGTCGGCTAAAGCTCATAAGCTGCCGGCTGAATCAGATAACCTGGAGAGGTTGACGTCCGAGGAAGAGGAAGACGATACGTATCCTGGCTTGTCGGCGCAATTGAAGGCACCACTGAGTGATCCACCTGACCCTCTGATAATGCCGGGTTTTACGGAAGGTTTGGATGGATTGGAGCAGGAAGAGCAGGATCTGTATGCCGATCTGATTTTTGATCAATGGCGGCAGATCAATGCGGCGTTGGGCGTGGTCGTGCCCGAGCCTTTCGCGGCGCAGCAATAGCAGGGTAAACAGGGCATAATGATTTCGGCGTTCAACACGTTGCGATCTTATGCCCGCCCCTAAAATTCCCGAATCCGTTCTCGTTGTCATCCACACTGCTGACTTGCAGGTGCTGCTGCTTGAGCGTGCCGACAAGCCCGGCTTTTGGCAATCCGTCACGGGTTCCAAAGATGCGCTTGATGAGCCGCTGGTAACTACTGCGATTCGAGAAGTGCAGGAGGAAACTGGCATCCTGATTGGCAGTGACCATGTACCTGCAAAAAACCTACGGGACTGGCAACTTTCGAATGTGTATGAGATCTATCCGGTCTGGCGTCATCGCTATGCCGAGGGTGTCACGCACAACACCGAGCATGTATTCGGTTTGTTGGTGCCGCCTGACATCTCTATACAGTTAGCCGAGCGCGAGCATTTGCAGTATCGTTGGCTTTCTTGGCGCGAGGCAGCGGATCAATGTTTTTCGCCTTCCAACGCGGAGGCTATCCTGCAATTATCCCGGCACGGTTGAGTCCTCATATCCATGGCCACTGACGTCGAGCCCCCTATTTCGACCAATGAAACGAAGAATGCCTCGACGAATGCCTCGATTAATAACGCGATTAGTAATGCGATTCATATTGCGACCAACGTTAGAACGCCGAGCGGCATGAAACTTCGTATCGCCACCTGGAATATTCACAAAGGCGTGAGCACTGTCGGCACGCGGCCGCGCGTCCATGGCATCAAGCAGGCCATCACCTCCATGGCACCCGACATCTTGTTTCTTCAGGAAGTACAGGGGCGACATGATTTGCTCGCACTGCGGCATGCTGGTAAATGGCCGGTGCAGGCACAGCATGAATTTTTAGCAGGCGATACCCATCATGTCGCTTATGGCATGAATGCGGTCTATGATCATGGCCATCACGGTAATGCGCTGCTGTCGTGTTTTCCGA
>CAMBJI010000066.1 GCA_945867725.1 Bordetella parapertussis | reverse complement strand
ATCTTCGGCGGTCAGGCCGTAGTGCTGCCATACCGTATCCGGCGTGGAGCTGTGATAACTCGACAAATACTTGGTGCCCTTACCTGCAGCCACCACCGAGAAACCGGCGGCACGGGCCCAATCGACCATTTCGCAAATCAAAGCAGGCTGATCACCATACGCAAGTGAATACACGATGCCCGCTTCGTCGGCGCGTTTCTTGAGCAGTGGACCGGCGAGTGCATCGGCCTCCACGTTCACCATCACGATGTGTTTGCCATGCTCGCAGCAGGTCAGCACATGCGCGATGCCGATGGCAGGATTACCGGTTGCATCGATGATGATGTCGATGTGCGGTGATTTGATCAGCGCCATACCGTCATCAATGATGGCGGTGTTGCCCTGCTTTGCCGCAGACTCGAGCGAGGTTGCTGTGAAGCTGTCCTCTTTCCAGCCCACATTGCGCAAGGCCGCTTTGGCACGATCGGGCGAGAGGTCAGCAATGCCGACCATGTGTATGCCCGGCGTGCGCGGCACCTGCGATAGATACATCGAGCCAAACTTGCCCGCGCCTATCATGCCTACGCGCACAGGTTTGCCGTCTGCAGCGCGCTGCTGCAGTTTTGCGAAAAGATTCATCGATATCCCCGGACTCAGGCGGCCATGCCGTCAGGCATACCGTGCTGCTCGCTGACCGGCGTGCCGTCTTTCCACGGCAGATCAACGGGGTAGGACTTAACTAGGCAATCGTCCGGCAAACACTCGATTGGTGTGAAGTCGCGATGCGCTATATAACCGGCACGCTTGAAGCGACGAATGTGGTTCGATACCGCGCACAAACTCAAGTACACGGTCACGCGATTCCAAGGCGACAGGTTAGGCGCAGAGCCATGGACCAGACAGCCGTGGAAGAGCAGCATGGAACCCGCAGGGCCTTTCGGTGCAACGATGCCGCCCTGGTCGACCAGCGTGCGGATGTTGTCATTGCTGATGGTCCAGAGCGGATAGCTGGTGGTCGAGGTATCGTGCCCTGCTTCGAGCGCGCCCATCTTGTGGCTGCCGGGAATGAACATCAGCGGGCCGTTGAACTCATTAACTTCATCAAGGAAGATCGCGACATTCATCGCGCGCGCTTCGGGCATCTGATCATCATTGAGCCAAGTGCCGTAATCCTGATGCCACTGCCAGATGTCGCCGTCAAAGGCCATTTTGCCGTTAACCTTGAACTGGTGCATGTAGAGCTTTTCGTCGAACAATTGCTCGACCGGCTTGACCATACGCGGATGACGCGCCAATCGTGCAAAGGGCTCGCTGTACATGTGCGCGGCGAAATTGGTGCGCACCGCTGTCTTGCCCTTCTCGCGAATATTTTCCGCGCGGTCCTGTGCATACAGGTTTGGCACTTCGTCGGTGAGGGTTTTCATTTCTTCCGGCGTGAAGTGCGACGGGAAGAACAGATAACCGTCACGGTCGAACTGATCGAGTTGTTCTTGGGTGAGTTTCATGCCTGTCTCCTCTGGTGAGTATCTGAAGGTAAATTGGAATTTGAGTTTGAATTGGGACTGGAACTGGAGCTGGAACTGGAGCTGGAACTGGAGCTGGAACCAGGATTTGCATCAGGACTACTATGAATCGTCTTATCGGAGCCGCTATCGTTGAGGCTCCCGAGTCGAGCGACCAAGGACTCACCCGCTTTTTCACAATGCAGCAAGGCCTGCTGCTGAGCCGCGTCCGGTCTGCCAGAAACGATCAGCTCCAACATTTTTTCATGTTCATCCCAGACCGCGTGGCGCGCGCCGGCCTGACTGAGGGTCGCGCCCATGATGCGGCGTATATGGTTCCAGTTACGCTCGGCCGCTTGCAGCAGAAGGGGGTTACCGGCGGCTTCATAGATTGCTCGGTGAAAGGCGATATCGGCCTCGATCATCGCGCGTAGATCCCGACCTCGGGTGGCGGCTCGACCTGCACCAATCAGGCGAAACGACAAATTGGCCTGACGCCGCGCAGCCTCGCGGGCAGCCAGCCCATCAAGTACAGAACGAACCTGATAAAGATTGGCGATATGGTCTGCGGTCAATGGGGCCACCATCACGCCGCGGCCACCGGCATCAATCACCAGCCCGTCACGCTTCAACAGCAAAAGGGCTTGGAGGATGGGCTGACGCGACACCGCCAGACTCTCGGCCAGCGCCTCTTGCGTGATGCGCTGACCGGCCACATAACGACCATCGCAGATGGCGTCGATGATGGCGCGATAGGCCTGTTCGGCCAGATCGGGCGCGGCATAAAGCGGGGTAATATCGGTCATGAAGCGGCTATTGAGTACTGTATTCTGTATACAGAGTATCTCGAAGCATGCCCAAAAGCAAGTGAAATCAACGATCTCTCGCGCCGGACCTGCCAGAAATAGCTAAGTTGCCCGACCTGCCCTCGCCAAAATCCGTTCTGCCTTCAGGATCACCGGACGGTCGACCATCTTCCCATCCACAGCGACCGCTGCCCCTTGGCTGCCGGCTGCCGCTACCAGAACCCGCTCCGCCCAGGCGACTTCGGAAGCCTGAGGCAAATAGCTGGAATGAATCACCGCCAGCTGCGCTGGATGAATGCAGAGCTTGCCGCCAAACCCGAAACGCTTGCCGCGCAGGGTCTCCGATGCCAGCACGGTCGTGTCGTCGATCGCCGTGGTGACGCCATCAATTGGCGGCGCAATGCCGGCCACGCGCGACGCCAGTACCAGTTGCGAGCGGAAGTAATCCAGCTCGCGATCATCGCCCTCGATGCCAAGGTCGACCGCAAAATCAATACTGCCGAAAGCCAGCCGCTCCACCCCCTCTGCCGCCGCCAGCGCGGAGAGGTTCATAAAACCCTGCGCACTTTCGATCAGGAGCAGCACTCGTCGCGCGCCCGCTTGCCGCAGACGCTCGATATCGGCGACCTGTGCCGCCTTGGGCAGCATGACCGCCGCCACGCCGGGATGGGCGCAAAGCGCTAGATCGGCAGCAAACCATTCGGTGTCGGGTGTGTTGATGCGCAGGCAGATCGGCTTGTCTGCCGACAGCCACGCAGCGACCGACGCGCGAGCGCTGTCTTTGTCCACCGGCGACACTGCATCTTCAAGATCAATAATCACCACATCGGCGCCCGCCGCCAGTGCCTTATCGAAGCGCTCGGGGCGGCTGCCGGGAACAAACAAGTAAGACACCGGCACCGCAGAAATAGTTGACATGATTGGCAAGGTTGGCATGGTTGGCACGGTTGGCACGGTTGGCGTGTTTGGCAAGGTAGACATTCAGATCGCCTTCTCGTTGGCCAGCGCATCGACGGTATCGGACGCATAGCCCAACTCAGTCAGAATCGCGCGTGTGTGTTCACCCAGTGCGGGAATGGCATCCATACGTGGCTCCCACGCAGAGCTGACACCCGGCGGCAGCGGCGCCCTAACCTCACCCACCGGCGAAGCGACACTGGCCCAGCGATCACGGGCACGCAGCTGCGCATGCTCCCAGAGCTCGTGCATATCGTTCAGTCGTGCGCAGGCGATGGGCGCATTATCCAAACGTTCGATGATCTGTTCCGCTGTGAGCGATGCAAAGCTACTGCAAATGATTTCGTAGAGCGCTTTGCGCGCGCTACTGCGTTTGCTGCTTGAATCAAAGCGCGTATCGGTCGCCAGCGCCGGCTGCAGCAGAACCCTCTCGCAGAACAGCACCCACTCGCGCTCGTTCTGCAAGCCCAGCATGACGATCTTGCCGTCACCTGCCGGAAAAGGCCCATAGGGATAAATCGTCGCATGGGCCGCGCCCGCCCGCGCCGGTGGCGGCGCGCCTTCATACGCGTAGTACAGCGGGAAGCTCATCCACTCAGTCATGCTCTCCAGCATGGACACATCGATGCGGCAGCCTTTGCCTGTGCGGCCGCGCTGAATCAGCGCAGCCAGAATATTCGTGTAGGCATACATGCCAGCGGCGATATCCGCGATCGATGCGCCCGCTTTGGCGGGTGTGTCTTCGGTCCCGGTAACAGATAGAAAACCGGATTCACTCTGAATCAGCAAGTCATAGGCTTTTTTGTCGCGATAGGGACCATCCGCGCCATAACCAGAGATATCGCAAACGATCAGTCCCGGATAGCGCGGAGACAGCGCCTCGAATGACAAACCCAAACGCGCCGCCGCACCCGGCGCCAGGTTCTGCACCAGCACATCCGCCTTGGTCAGCAGACGATCAAGAATCACCGTCGCCTCGGGATGCTTCACATCCAGCGACAGACTTTCTTTGGAGCGATTCACCCATACGAAATGCGATGACATGCCTTTGACGCGATCATCGTAAGCTCGCGCAAAATCGCCCACGCCGGGACGCTCGATTTTGATCACCCGTGCGCCAAGATCGGCCAGCTGACGCGTGCAAAATGGCGCGGCAATCGCGTGTTCCAATGTGACGACGGTGATTCCGTCCAACGGGCGCATGGTCTCTCCTTTGCGGGCACTCTATGTTGTTAAATTCGTAGGTCGTATTCGCTCGTCTTCGCTCGTCTTCGTTCGCCGTATTTCGCCGTATTTCGCCGATTTTCAGACGAAGGCCAGAGGTCGAGCGATACGTATCAAGTCACTCTCGAACCGTGGCCAAACGCGAATCATGCCAGACTTGCCTCGGCCTGAATGGCCAGCTCGCCGCGCGCATTGGCGGCCCATAGCGTTACGCTGCGGCCATCCTCTTCCAAACGCCCATGCAAGCTGAAAGGCTCGATATCAAACAAGGGGCTGACCGCCCGAAACATGAACGAGCTGATTTCGCGTCCGGGCAATTCACGCGCCGCGAGTCCGATCAGCAAAGTGGCGATCAACGGCCCGTGAACGATCAGGCCGGGATAGCCTTCCACCTCGGTCACGTAACTCCGATCGTAATGAATCCGATGGCCATTGAAGGTCAGCGCAGAATAGCGAAACAGCAGCACCGGATCCGGCACGATCTGTTGCGACCATTGCGCATTTGTCGGTGCGGCCTTGGGTGCTGCAGGCGCATCACCGGCTTGCGGCGGGTCGCGATACACGATGTCGTGCTCTTCCAGAATGACGGGCTCGCCGCTAACAGCAATCTCGTGCGCCACCGTGACAAAGACCAACGGGCCCGATTTACCCTGCTTGACGCTCACCGATTTGATCAGCGAAGTTCGCTCGGCCATCGCACCCACGGGCAAGGCACCGCGAAAAATTACCCGACTGCCCGCCCACATTCTGCGGGGCAGCGTGACCGGTGGCAGGAAGCCGCCGCGATGCGGGTGACCGTCCGGCCCGATCAGCGATGCCGGGTTCACTGACCAGAAATAAATCCAATGCCACAAGGGCGGCAATGCATCACCCTCGACTGGTGCAGACAGCAAATCCAGCGTCGCCGCCATGGCACTCGCCTTACCCGCATCAATGAGATCCGTCCGCGTTTCAGTGCGGCCAATCCACTGGCCAAGATGTTCGATATCGGGAGCGTTGTTGGACATGGCTGGGGCCTGACAAACCGGGAATGCATTATTGTCCAACAGCACCAGCCACAGCACAATTTGGATTTGCTGAAGGATGAATTGCAAACCATGGGGAGTCCGGCCGTCACCAAAGACAACTATTTCCTCCGTCTGTTTCGGCCCGGAGGACTATAATCTTGGGCTTGATTGGAGCGCCCCATGAATTTTTTTCAAAAGTTTATCGATAACCGTTTCCTCGGCGTCCTCTTGCTCACAGTCGCCGGAATAGCCGGGGCACAAAGCACGCCACCATCTACCATTGACGCCAGCCTCGTGCAATCGACCCGAGGTATCGCCGGCGAATTGCTAGGCCAGCTCGGACAGAAACTGAAAGCTGCGATGTCAACCGATGGGCCAGTCGCCGCGGTGAGCGTCTGCAAGGAATCGGCGCCCGCGATTGCGCGCCAGCTCTCCATCGCCAACGATGCCAAAGTCACCCGCGTAGGAACGCGCGTACGTAATCAAAACATGGGCGTGCCCAACGCATGGCAAAAAGAAGCGCTGACGCAATTCGAAGCCCGCCTGTCGCAAGGCGAGAAAGCCGCCGATATCGAATACTGGCAAGTTGCCGACAATGGCCACGGCAAGAGCGAACTGCGCTATGCAAAAGCGATTGCGATTCAGCCGCAGTGCCTCAGCTGCCACGGCTCGGCGCAGGATATTGCCGCACCACTGACCGAAAAACTTCGCATCGAATATCCGAATGACCAAGCGACTGGCTACAGCGTCGGCCAGCTGCGAGGCGCCGTTGTCGTGACGCGTCCGTTACCGTAAAAACCGCAGTCGACTCGATTGTCAGCACCAAGTCAGACAAACGGATCAAGCTTTAATCGATGAGGTTTATCGCGGGATGACTTTCGAAGAACTAATCCCCACTGCGCCATGCCTTGGTACGGTGTTGTTTGCCTAGGCAACCGTAAAATTTCCACCGTCATCCCAGCGAAAGCTGGGATCCAGCGTCTTTAGTTTTGCACCTAATGCCAGAATGAAGAAGCCAAATAGCCAGCGTCGAATCAGCACCCAATCAAAACTATCAGGAATGTATCGTGTCAATCAGTAACCCCGAATTTTCGCAATCCTCCGTTATGCGTCCCGTCAGTATCACGGGCGGCGACAATCACCATCATGCGCCCTTGTCCGTACTGGTCATGGCCGCGATCGGCGTCGTCTTTGGCGATATCGGCACCAGTCCTCTGTACGCATTAAAAGAGTGCTTCAGTCCAGAACACGGCATACCATTTTCCGAGAGCGCCGTATTGGGCATTATCTCGATGATTTTCTGGGCACTGCTGCTGGTGGTCACGCTCAAATATGTCACCTTTGTTTTACGCGCCGACAATCAGGGCGAAGGTGGTGTGCTCTCGCTAATGGCGTTGGCACTGCGCTCGGCGCGTGCCGACCGGAAGTCCTACACGCTATTGCTCATGTTAGGTGCACTGGGCGCCTGCATGCTGCTAGGCGAATCAGTGATCACACCGGCCATCTCGGTACTCTCAGCAGTGGAAGGTCTGGAGGTGGTTCATCCTGAGATGAAGCGTTTCGTGATCCCGATCACCTTGCTGATCGTGACCGGACTTTTCTTGATACAACGCTACGGTACTGCGGTGGTTGCACGATTCTTTGGCCCCATCATGGTGATCTGGTTTACTGCATTAGCCGGCTTCGGCGCAGTCAGCATTCTGGAAAATCCCGGTATCCTCCGCGCGGTTAATCCATTGTATGCAGCTAACTTTATCAGCGAGCACACGCTGCAGGCCTTTATTGTGATGGGGTCAGTGGTACTGGTAGTCACCGGCGTAGAGGCGCTGTATCTGGACATGGGGCACTTCGGTCGTAAACCTGTACGTCTGGCTTGGTTACTGGTCGCACTGCCGGCCTTGCTGATTAATTACTTCGGACAGGGGGCGCTACTTCTCTCTCATCCGGATGCGGCGAGCAATCCTTTTTTCCTAATGCTGCCTGCATGGGCGCTGTGGCCCATGATCGGTTTGGCCACCGTTGCTACGGTGATTGCCTCGCAAGCGGTGATTTCAGGTGCGTTTTCGCTGGCAAATCAGGGCATCCTGCTGGGCTTCCTTCCACGCATGCAAATTCTTCACACCTCCGACACTGAACGCGGACAAATTTACATGCCCTTCGTGAACTGGCTGCTGCTCGTCTTGGTGATTTTCACCGTGATTCAGTTTCGCGAGTCCGGCAATCTGGCCGCGGCCTATGGCATTTCGGTAACGACCACCATGCTGATTACCACCAGTTTGCTGGCGGTGGTGATGTACAAGGAATGGAAAATTCATCCCATCTTTGTGATTGCCTTGTCTGTGGTGTTTTTTATCGTCGACTTCTCTTTTTGGACTGCCAACCTGATCAAGGTAAAAGATGGTGGCTGGTATCCGATGATGCTGGGTGCGATCTGCTTCGTCATGCTCACCACTTGGTACAAAGGTCGCAGATTATTACGGGAACGCGTTGTCAATGATTCCATCCATCTGCCCGAGTTCGTTGAGTCCCTGCTCTCGCACCCGCCGCATCGGGTCGAGGGTACTGCCGTTTTTCTTACCGCGCATATTGATTTCGTTCCAGTCGCCTTCCTGCACAACCTAAAGCACAACCGCGTTCTGCACGAGCGGGTCATATTCCTGAAACTCTCCATCTGGGATGTGCCTTATGTGCGTAATGAGGAGCGCCTGACCGTCAGCGAATTGGGCAGCAATATCTACGTTGTGCGTGCGGTCCATGGTTTCAAGGAGACGCCGGACATCAACAATGTGCTTAAGTTACTTGAGCAACAGAATGGCCTAACGCTGGAGTTATCAGACACGTCCTTCTTCCTGGCGCGCGACACCATCGTTCCCAGCAATCTGCCCGGCATGGCCTTGTGGCGGGAACGTTTGTTTGCCTGGATGATGCAAAACGCAGCGAAGCCATCGGACTTCTTCCGCATTCCGCCGAACCGGGTGGTGGAGCTGGGAACGAAAATCGAAATCTGACGAGGGCCCTGTGCGCAGAGCTTAAGGATGAATCGCGTGTTAGGCCGGCTATTGGATTCGCTGAAACGGCGCGCGATATAACCACACCGGCTTGCCTTCCACCGTGCGCAGCACGGCCGTGGCTTGTAATTCTTCTGCAGGAAATTCGAGACTGGCCAGCCATGCGCCAGGCCGCAGCTCGGCCGCTGCTTTTGCCACCGCACGCGGCATGGTTTCCGGTCGCTGAAACAAATACACCATGTCATGCGCCGACCAATCCGCACCCCACATATCACCTTGGCGTATCTTCGCCCACGGACAGAGCAAAGCAGTCAATGCGCGCAATGGCCAACTCC
>CAMBJI010000065.1 GCA_945867725.1 Bordetella parapertussis | reverse complement strand
ATGCCATCGCGACCATCAGGCGCGACGATCGCCAGTTTGACATCGCCGGCCTCGCTGATTTTATTGTGATGCGAATTCCCCATCGCACCGGGATGAAATGCCGTGATTTGATTATTGTCTGCGTCGGTGGTGATAAAAGCCTGTGCTGTATAGGCATCGTCGAAGCTGCGTATGCAGCGTGTGCTGATACCCTGCGTTTTCAGGCGTTCAAGATAGGGCGCGCCGTCCTGCCCGACCGTGGCCATGATCAGTGGATCGCCACCGAGTAATTTCAGGTTGTAAGCGATATTGCCCGCACAGCCACCATACTCGCGTCGTATGCTGGGCACCAGAAATGCGACATTGATTTTGTGGAGCTGATCGGCCAGTAGGGCCTCGGAAAAGCGTCCGTGAAAGGACATGATGGTGTCAAACGCAAGTGAACCGCAAATCAGTGAAGTCATAGAAGTGATGTTGTTATGTGAGCCGATGGCCCGGGTCTCTGGGGTAAAAAATCAGGGATAAAAAATTCGGATATTGAAGCCGTAGGCAGGATCACCGCTTAGCTCGAAGCGAAGACGAATCTCGCGTTCCGAGGCACCGGGTATACCGGCACGGATCTCGCTGTATTTCAGGAATTCGGAAGGCTTGAAGATTTTGCGAATCTCCGCTTGTCCTATCGCGTCATTGAGCTGAAGATCCAGCGCCGGCCACGTTTGGCTTGTGCTGCTGATATTACGCAGCAAGACTACCAGTTCGAAATGATTGCTCTTATCTGGCAGTGCCTGTAGTTGACGGGACTCGATAGACAAGGCTTCGATCTGCGCGGGCAGCGTGACCGTACAACCGATCCGACGGCAGGCAGCGCGCATGTATCTTGCCACTTCGGGTGAGTGCGCAGCAATTTCATTGCGAAAGAGGTAGCCCAGTTGGGCGGTCAAAGCGATCAACAACAGGGGAATACCCAGCATGAGCAGAATTGTCCACACACGCCCGGTGCGTTGACGCTGACGGGCTTCATGAACAAAACTTGGTTCAGCTTGTTCCGGCTCGTCGTCGTCTTCATCTTCATTCAACAAGCCTACAGGTGCCGGTTCGCTCCACGGCTTGTTCTGCAAATCGGCAATGGCCTTGGAGAGCGCATCAAGTTCTTCCTGCATGCTTGACTCGCTGGGTGCCGCGCGACCATCCAGCGGTCCCAGGTCAAGTAGTGTCATGCGGCCTGCCGTATCGTCTTCAGCGTAGGTGCTTGCTGTCGCGTCTGTGAGCGCAGCGCGCTCGGACAAATAGGCTTCGCCGTTGAAAATCTCCCGGCACGCGCCGCAGCGAACCATACCGTCACGCAGCGCCAGCTGATGAGGCGTCACGCGAAACTGCGTATGACAGTGGGGGCAGCGAGTGGCAAGTGCGTTGGACATAGAGAGTGAATCAGTCAAGACGACGGCCGGCAAGGGCAACCCAGCCGTCGAGTTCAGCCCACACGGACAGCGAAATGAATGGCGCGTAGCGAGTAATGACTTCATCTGCCTGGCGCGCCAGCACACCAGAGAGCACCAATGCACCGCCGCCGGCGACGCGACCGCAGAGCATGGGTGCCATCAGTTTTAACGGGCTGGAGAGGATATTGGCCATCACAAGGTCATAACGAGTAGTCGATCGGGCAGCCTTGAAATCTTCTGGAAGAAAAAAACTTATCTCGCAGTGATTGCGTTCTGCGTTGTCATGGGCGGACGTAATTGCTTGTTCGTCAATATCCACGCCATCGACAGAGCCGAGGCTGAGTTTTTTCCCCAGCATCGCCAGTATGCCTGAGCCGCAACCGTAATCCAGCATCGTTTTTCCTGCCGGGGCATGTGCTTCTAGCCATTCCATGCACAGCCGCGTGGTGGGATGACTGCCGGTGCCAAAAGCGAGACCGGGGTCCAGTTCTAGCACCACGGCGTCGGGATCAGGTGCCTCATGCCAGCTCGGTACTACCCAGATGTGGCGGCCAATGTGGATCGGTTCAAACTGGGATTGCGTCAGTCGGACCCAGTCCTGTTCTGCAACTTCGCGCAATGAAAAAGCCAGTGGTTCGGCGATCTCGCACAGTAGGCACGCATCGCGCACGATCGCCGCGCAATCTGCACTGGCTGGCGCCAGCGCAACGACACGACTGTGTTCCCACGCATGCTCCTCCGGCTCCATGCCGGGTTCACCAAACAACGGACGCTCGGCGTCAGTGCCTTCATCGGCATCCTCAACGGAGACCGAGAGTGCGCCAGATTCAATCAGCGCATCCGATACCTGCTCGGTCTGATCACGCGGTACTTCCAGGACGATTTCGGTCCAGCTCATGATGACCGCTTATTTTTTGTTAGCGAGTTTTTGTTCGAGGTAATGAATATTCGTACCGCCTTCGGCAAAGCGGGCATCGACCATCAGCTCGCGATGCAGAGGAATGTTCGTGAGTATGCCTTCAACCACCATTTCGGAGAGCGCAATCTGCATGCGTTTGATGGCCTGATCACGGGTCGCACCATAGGCAATAACTTTACCGACCATCGAATCATAATTCGGCGGGACGTAATAACCGGCATAGGCATGCGAATCCACGCGGATACCCGGACCGCCCGGCGCGTGCCAGGATTGAATACGGCCGGGTGAGGGAGTGAACTTGTACGGATCTTCAGCATTGATGCGGCATTCAATCGCATGCCCTGTAAGCACGATGTCGCGCTGACGGTAGCGCAGCTTCTCGCCAGCAGCGATGCGAATCTGTTCCTGCACGAGATCAATGCCGGTCACCATTTCCGTGACCGGGTGCTCGACCTGAATGCGCGTATTCATTTCAATGAAATAGAACTCGCCTGCTTCATAGAGAAATTCGAAAGTACCCGCACCACGGTAACCAATCTTGCGGCAGGCCTCAGCGCAGCGGTCGCCGATTTTTTCGATCAGCTTGCGCGGAATACCGGGCGCTGGCGCTTCTTCGATTACTTTCTGATGGCGGCGTTGCATCGAGCAGTCGCGCTCGCCCAGCCAGATCGCATTCTTGAATTCATCAGCCAATATCTGGATTTCCACGTGGCGCGGATTTTCCAGATACTTCTCCATATAGACTTCCGGATTACCGAATGCAGCACCCGCTTCGGCTTTCGTCATCGTGACCGCATTGAGTAGCGCAGCTTCGGTGTGAACCACGCGCATACCGCGGCCACCACCACCACCGGCTGCCTTGATGATGACCGGGTAGCCGACGCGACGCGCGGTCTGAATGATGATTTTCGGGTCATCCGGCAAGGCGCCATCCGAGCCCGGTACGCAGGGCACGCCTGTTTTGATCATCGCTTGTTTGGCCGAGACTTTGTCACCCATCAGGCGTATCGAATCCGAACGCGGTCCAATGAAGACAAATCCTGACTGCTCCACGCGCTCGGCGAAGTCGGCGTTTTCGGACAAAAAGCCATAGCCCGGGTGAATGGCTTCAGCATCCGTCACTTCGGCGGCACTGATGATGGCTGGCATGGATAGATAGCTTTGGGCGGACGGAGCCGGGCCAATGCAGACGGACTCATCCGCCAGTTTCACGTACTTGGCCTCGCGATCGGCCTCGGAATGGACGACCACGGTCTTGATACCCATTTCGCGACACGCACGTTGTATGCGCAAAGCGATTTCGCCACGGTTGGCGATAAGAATTTTTTCAAACATAAGTAGGGAAATGCCCTCAGCGCGCGAGTGTCAGCAACCTGGTTCGGTTCTGACGGTCTCGCACTTTGCGAAGTTAACCAATAATGAACAAGGGCTGGCCAAATTCGACCGCTTGCCCGTTTTCGACCAGAACCTGACGTATCGTGCCGCTGGCATCAGCGTCAATTTCATTGAGCAGTTTCATAGCTTCGATGATGCACAGGGTGTCGCCTTCCTTGACCACCGAGCCTATCTCCACGAACGGCGCGGAGCCGGGTGCGGAGGAGCGGTAAAAGGTACCAACCATAGGTGACTTGACCACATGGCTCGTTGGCTCGGGCGGGGCGACCTCGGCGGCGGCCTGCGGTGCCGCGTTGGCGACGGCTGGCATGGGCTGAGCGGCCTGAGGGTGCATCATGACCATTTGACCTTGGGCTACCGGTGCGCCGGATTTCACGATCCGGACTTTGCTTTCCCCTTCGGTGACTTCCAGTTCCGAGATATCGGAATCTGCCACCAGATCAATCAGGGTCTTGAGTTTTCTTAAATCCATTGGGGTTCTGCCTGCTAGGTTGAGGAAAATTCCCGTTGATCCGCACAGCTTAGCGGAGCGCGAGAAAATCAGGTTTGGCGATTATCGCCGCAACTTAAAGTTTTTTAACTGCAAATTCGATGGCAATCCGGTAGCCGTCGGTTCCCAGGCCGCAGATTACGCCGGCCGCGAGATCGGACAGGTAGGAATGGTGACGAAAGCTTTCACGGCGATAGATGTTCGAAATATGTATCTCGACAAACGGGATTGCCACACCCGCCAGTGCATCACGCAACGCCACACTGGTATGCGTGAGGGCGCCGGGATTAATGACGATGGCTTGAACCCCTTCTTTTTTCGCTGCATGGATGCGGTCAATCAGCTCGCCTTCGTGATTGCTTTGGAAGCAGTGCAGTGTTGCACCCGCAACTTGGGCCTGAGCGCTCGCTAGCTGCTCGATTTCTGCCAGAGTCGTCGATCCGTACACCTCAGGCTCGCGCGTGCCGAGCAGATTCAGGTTCGGACCATTAACCATAAGCAAGCTTGTTGCCATGAAGATAGGCCTTCAATTGACGAAGAAGGCGCCATTTTGCTGCAAAATACAGCAAAATGGCAAGCGGAAATGCTTATTGGATCTATAGCGAAGCTAAGTCGGCACGTACTTTCTTCATATCCAGGCGGCCAAGATAGGTCTGACGGATCTTTCCGTCCGGCCCGATGAGCACCGTGAAAGGCAGCCCGCCCGCCTGATTGCCAAACTGCCGAGACAGCTCCGTGCCCTGCATTCCTGCGATCAGCAGAGGATAGCTGATTTGGAGTTTTTCTGCGAATTGCTGAATGTTAGAGGGTAAATCGATGCCGATGCCGATAATTTGAACATTGCGACCCGCCATCTCGGCTTGCAGTTCAACCAGTTCCGGCATCTCTGCCACGCAAGGCGGGCACCAGGTTGCCCAAAAGTTAATCAGCAGGGTTTTGCCTTTCCACTCGGTGAAGGCGCGCTGCTGATTTTTCGTGTCCGGTAGGCTAGTTTGCATCAGAGCCGCCACAGCCGTATCTTCCGCTGGGGTGGGATTAAAGTGTTTAGCGCCAAAATAAGCACCAATCGCGCTAAAAAGAATGGCAATAGCAGCAAATGTTAATAGTTTGGATTTATTCATCACTTTTTGTCTCTGCCAGTAAATTTCTCAGCGCCGTGGTGTCGGCTCGTTCTATGCGCTTGCCGCTGCTGGTTCTCCCGCCGCCACGCAAATCATCCTGCTCGTAGATAGCCAGATGCACAACTTCGCGCTGCCAGAAAAAGGACAGGATCTCAACACTGCGATCGGGGCGCCGGAAATGCGGCGTCTCCGAGACTTCATAGTCCATGTCCGCATTTAACAAAAAAACCGCCACATCTTTACTGCTTTCAGCAAACAGCTGCAAATGAATATCCGAATGTTCGCTGGCCGTGCCATTCAGGACTGCGCCCGTCAGGTAGGGCGCAAAGTCCTCGAATTTTTCCATCACCTCCAGCGCGAGCCGGCGCAAGTGTAACAAGCGCTGACTTTGCTCCTCGCCCTGAAACAGTGCCTGATATTCCCGGACTTCTGCTTCGATTTGCGCATTGTCCGGCAGCACATCACCGCGCACGCGTTGATTACCGAGGATTAGTCGGGCTGCTTTGCGCTTGGCCGTGCCGTAGTCCGCGCCATCTTCGGCGATCATGCGCGCAGCGGCGGCAGCGATTTCGGCTCGCAGCAACTCGACATCACTCGGATAATTGATATTCATGGGAAGCAGGGCCAGGATGATGGAGCGGGCGCTGACACAAGACGCTTCCCCCAGTCAATTGAGTACAAAAGCTCAGGTCGATCAGCATTTCCATCGTGCGCGCGTCAGGTAGAATCCCGATGATTCTCCGACACGATTCTATATGCATATCCACATTCTCGGCATTTGCGGCACTTTCATGGGTGGGTTGGCCGTGCTGGCGAAAGAGGCAGGTCATAAAGTCACTGGCTGCGATGCCAATGTTTATCCGCCTATGAGTACGCAATTGCGTGCGCAGGGAATTGAACTCATCGAGGGTTTTGGCCCGCATCAGCTAAGTTTGCAGCCCGATCTCTATGTCATCGGTAATGTTGTCTCACGCGGCAATCCATTGATGGAAGCCATCATGAACCGCGGTTTGCCCTACATATCCGGACCGCAGTGGATAGGCGAACACATTCTGCATGACAAATGGGTGTTGGCCGTCGCCGGCACGCACGGCAAGACGACCACCGCATCCATGCTGGCCTGGATACTCGAGCAGGCAGGTTATCAGCCAGGATTTCTGATCGGTGGTGTTCCACTTAACTTTGGTGTGTCAGCGCGTCTCGGTGCCGAGGGCGGTACCCCTTTCTTCGTCATCGAAGCCGATGAATATGACACCGCCTTCTTCGACAAGCGCAGCAAGTTTGTGCATTACCGTCCCCGCACGGCCATACTCAATAATCTTGAGTTCGATCATGCCGATATCTTTACCGATCTCGCTGCCATTGAAACCCAGTTCCATCATCTGGTGCGCACGGTGCCTGCGATCGGGCGTTTGATCGTTAATGGCCGTGAAGCCTCTTTACGCCGTGTGGTTGATCGCGGATGCTGGAGTGAAACGGAATGGTTTGGCGGCAGCGCCGAAGATAGTGGTGCCTGGGGCATGGTTGAGTATGCGGATGGCCGTTTTGATGTTCTTTTTCAGGGGCAGCTGCAGGGTACGGTGAGTTGGTCGCTGAGTGGTGAGCACAATCGCTGGAATGCTGTCGCAGCGATTGCAGCTGCACGACACACGGGCGTGCCGCCGTCACAGGCGATCGCCTCACTGGCCAATTTCGAGAATGTGAAGCGGCGCATGGAGACGCGCGGTGTGGCTAATGGCGTTACCGTGATTGATGACTTTGCGCATCACCCGACAGCCATTGCGACGACCGTTGCAGGGCTGCGGCACAAGGTCGGCAAGGCCCGTATTCTCGCCGTGCTCGAGCCGCGCTCCAACACCATGAAGCTGGGTACGATGAAAGATGCTTTGCCGGACAGTCTCAAGGCAGCGGATCTGGTATTTGGTTATGGTGCTCGCGGTGAAGGCAAGGACGCTCTGGGCTGGGATCTGTCTGCGGCCTTGTCGCCACTGGGTGATAAGGCGCAGGCCTTTGATGATTTGTCTGTATTGGTCACCGCTGTCGGCGCGGCAGCCAAGCCTGGTGATTTCGTGCTGGTCATGAGCAATGGCGGATTTGGTGGTGTGCACCAGAAGCTGCTGGATGCATTTGACTCTCTCAAAGCACCCGCGCATTAATTGCGCCGCTCGCTGAAACAGTTTTCATGATTCTTTATCTGCACGGCTTTCGTTCGTCACCCCAGTCGGCAAAAGCACGCAGGGTTCGTGATGTCATGGAGGCGCGCGGGCAGGGATCGCAACTGCTCTGTCCGCAACTGCCACCATCGCCGCGAGAGGCTATGCGGCTGGCGCACGAGTTGGTGTCGCAGGTGCCTGTGGATTCATTGGCCGTGATCGGTTCGTCGCTTGGCGGCTATTACGCGACTGCACTGGCCGAGGCCACCGGATGTCGCGCGGTCCTGCTGAATCCAGCGGTGCGCCCAGCTCAAGGCCTTGCGCAGCATGTGGGTCAGCAAACCGCATGGCACTCCGAAGATCAATTCGAATTTTTGCCCGAGTACATTGATGAACTTGTCTCAATTGAAGTCGCGCGTATTACCCAGCCTGAACGCTATTTTCTGATCGCAGCAACCGGTGATGAAGTATTGGACTGGCGCGAGATGGTCGCGCATTACCCGGGTGCGCGGCAGTACGTGATTGATGGCAGTGATCATGGCTTGTCTGATTTTGACCAGTACATTGATGAAGTGCTAGCGTTCTGCGCCTGATGAAATGACGAAGTAAAGAAGTTACGAAATTACGAAATTATGAAATTACGAAGCGACGAGTGACATACAACGAATGACATACAAAAAATGACACACAGCAGCACCATCCTGCGATGTACTCTCTTTCGAACTAACAAGAATTCCTTGAAGTGGCGTGGTTGATGAATTTATTTTTTGAAGAATCCGGGGATTTCAAAGTCGGCGCTGTGATCTCGCAGCAGGGCGAAGCGTTTCAAGTAGAGACACCATCGGGCAAGCGCACCAAGGTGCGAGCGCGGGATGTGCTGCTGCAGTTCGACACGCCCTCGCCTGCCGAAATGCTGTCGCGCGCAAATAATCTCGCCGGTGACATTGATATTGCATTTTTGTGGGAGGTGGCCGGTGAAGAAGAGTTTGCCGTCGACCAGCTCGGAACCGAGTATTTCGGTCATGCGCCCAAACCCGAAGAGGCCGCAGGGCTCTTGCTGAAGATGGCAGCATCACCGATCTATTTTCATAAAAAAGGCAAAGGTCGTTACAAAGCGGCGCCCGCAGCGATCTTGCAGGCCGCACTTGCTGGCCTCGAAAGAAAAAAGCAGCAGGCCCTGTTGCAAGCGGCCATGGTCGATGAACTCAAGGTAGGTCGTTTGCCGCAATCCATGGCGCCTCTGGTGCGTCAGTTGCTCTTCAAGCCTGATAAAAATTCAATGGAGTACAAGGCACTCGATGCCGCTTGCACCGAGCTGCAAACGACACCGGCGCGCCTCATGCTGTCCGTTGGCGCCATGCCTTCAGTGAAGGCAGT
>CAMBJI010000064.1 GCA_945867725.1 Bordetella parapertussis | reverse complement strand
CATCAGGCCTACTGGCCTCAGGCAGACCGTTTTATCCCTGAACGTTTTGATGTGACTGCCAGTGCGCCAGTACCGGGTACCTACTTGCCCTTCGGGCTCGGGCCGCGTGCGTGTACCGGTGCCACAATTGCCCAACTGGAGGCATCACTGATTTTGTGTGAAGTGTTACGACGCTTTTCGTTTGTGCCGCTGAATCCATCGAGTGTTTTTCCCATTTCGCGCGTAAGTGTGCGGCCCGCTGAGGGTATACGCTGTCGGGTTGAGAAAAATGATACTTGTTGATTTGGTTCGGAATTGATGTAAAACCCCAGTCATAAAAATAGTTGCGGATTTTTGCTCAGAAAATGACTCGTCGGACCAGTAAAGGAAAATGTCAGAGTCTAGGGTCAGGAAAATTTTAGGTTCGTTTCCTTGATAGCTCCGAAATGTCGATGCTGTAACCAGCCCGGCCCAGCCCAGCCCAGCCCAGCCTAAAATATGGCAAGATTTACAAAAATTAATGACGGAGATAAAGCATGGCACGTTCCCTCGCCGCCGAAGCAGATGCGAAATTTCACTTTCACCCTTATACCCAGCCAAGAGATCTAGAAAAAAACGGAGCGCTTGTGGTTGTTAGCGGGCGAGGCGTGCATGTCACTGATGAGCATGGCAAGGAATACATCGAGGGTATGGCCGGGCTCTGGTGTGCTGCGCTGGGTTTTTCCGAGCAGCGTCTGGTCGACGCTGCGCATCGTCAGATGCAGAAGCTGCCCTATTACCATACGTTTTCTGGGAAAGTCTCGGGCCCTGTAACAGAGCTCGTTGAGGTCATGATGCGCTGGTCGCCTGTGCCGATGGCGCGTATCTTGTTTGCGAATTCAGGATCGGAGTCGAACGACACGGCGGTCAAGCTGGTTCGCTATTACCACAATGCTATTGGCCAGCCGCAGAAGAAAAAAATTATCGCGCGCGTTAAAGGCTATCACGGCGTGACGCTGGCGGCGGCCTCGCTCTCCGGCATTCCGACCATGCACAAGCATTTCGATCTGCCGATGCCCGAGACCATTCGGGTCAGCTGCCCGCATCCCTACCAGTTTGCGAAATCCGGTGAGACGCCGGATGCCTTTGCCGAGCGTCTCGCCAAGGAACTGGAGGATACGATTCTGCGAGAGGGGCCTGAGACCGTTGGTGCCTTCATTGCCGAGCCTGTGCAGGGCGCCGGCGGTGTGATCATTCCACCCTCGCGTTACTTTGATCTGATTCAGCCGATTCTGAAAAAATACAACATCCTGTTGATTGCCGATGAAGTGGTGAGCGGTTTTGGTCGTTTGGGCAAGGCCTTCGGTTCAGAAGTGTATGGCTTGCAGCCCGATTTTATTACGGTGGCCAAGATGCTGACATCCGCCTACGTGCCCATGTCGGCACTCTATGTCAGCGACCGCGTTTATCAGGCAGTGGCTGACGCCAGTGCCGAAGTGGGTGTGTTCGGCCACGGCTATACCTATGGGGGACATCCGGTGGCCTGTGCGGTGGCGCTGGAGGCGCTGAAAATCTACGAAGAGCAGGATGTCATTGGTCACGTCAATCGTGTGTCGCCTCGCTTGCATGAAGGACTGAAAAAATTCAGTAGTCATCCCTATGTGGGCGATGTGCGCGGTATGGGGTTGATCGCAGCCGTTGAACTCGCGCTAGAACCAGCGAGCCGCACGCCTTTTCCAGCCGAGAAGGGTGTGGCTGCTTATTTGGTTCGGCGCGCGCAGGAGCATGGGCTCATTCTGCGTGCGATGGCAGGTGACATCGTTGCCTTCTCGCCGCCACTGATTATCTCGGATGCAGAGATTGATGAACTGCTGGTGCGCTTCGAGCGGGCGCTGGATGACACGACGGCGTGGATAAACGGTAGGTAATGCGCGTTAGCGCCGCGCATTACTGACGGGGTTGCGCGCCAGTTGAATGAATTGATCAATCACGTCGCGATTGCGTGCGCCACGCCGGCGAACTAGTCCGATATCCGTGCCCGGAATCGCATCACGCAGCTTTCTGACTTCGATACGCTCTGCATCCAGCGTCCATCGGCGGTAGAGAAAGTCCGGAAGGATCGAGATGCCGGCACCCACGCCCACCAGTGAGCGCACCGCTTCGAGTGAGCTGGTGCGTAATTTCACATCGGGAGTCAGTCCTTGCTTGCGCCACAGGGCTCTTTGCATGTGCTCGATGCGGTCGGCTTCTAGCACGATCAATGGCGTATCCGCGCACAGCGCGAGTGTCAGCTCGCTATGCTCTGTAAGCGGGTGATTGGAGGACATCCAGACGCGATTGGGCGAGGTTGATAGCGTTTCCACCTGCAGCGCCTGCTCATCCAGTGCGTTGGCGACCATTAGCGCTATGTCCACTTCGCCATTGATCAGCAGGTGCTCAAGGAAGGGAGGCGAATCCTCCAGCATGTCAACTCTGACGCCGGGGTAGGAGCGCTGGAAGCGCGCCACCAGATCAGCAAGGCAGTAGCCAGCCATCAGGCTGGTCACGCCGATGGTGAGCGATCCTGTCAGCTCATCCTTCTCGTCATGATTGATGGCGCCGGCCTGCATCACGGCCGAGATGACCTGACGGGCCTTGGCTTCGAAGCGGTAGCCGGATTGCGTGAGCTCCATACCGCGGGGCAGGCGCTCGAACAGAGGAGTGCCCAGAGTTGTTTCTAATTCCTGAATACTTTTGGTCAGTGCGGACTGAGCGATATTCACCAGCCGAGCTGCGGCGGCAATTGAGCCAGAGTCACAAACGGCCAGAAAGTAGCGGAATTGCTTTAATGTGAAGTGTTTGCTCACTGTTGTGAGCCTACTTTGGGCGAGGATAAGACCATCTCAAAGACCTATCTAAAAAATAGAAAGCGACCTGTTTAAATATTGAACTTTTCGGTTTTCAAGGTCAAGGGATAACGTTAGCCCGACTGTGTGCTGATGCGCGGCCTCATGCTGGGTTGTGTATCGGTAGATAGCAAAAAAATAATGTAATTAGCTGGCCATATTGACAACCGGAGAGACGCGATGAGCACTTTGAAGCGAACAGCAGCTGCATTGACTCTGACAGCATTTACCGGCGCGACCTTCGCGCAGGCACCTTTGCAAAAAATTGGCAAAGGTGAAGGGCAGGTAGATATCGTTGCCTGGGCAGGTTATATCGAGCGAGGTGCGACCGATAAGGCCTTCGACTGGGTGACCGAGTTCGAAAAGAAAACCAGCTGCAAGGTCAATGTGAAAACAGCCGGTACCTCCGACGAGATGGTCGCGCTGATGAATGAAGGCGGTTTTGATCTGGTGACTGCCAGTGGCGATGCATCCTTGCGTCTGATTCGCGGCAAGCGCGTGCAGCCGATTAATGTCAGTCTGATCCCTAGCTACAAGACGATCGATCCACGGCTGCAGAAAGCACCCTGGCACTACGATAACAACACGCACTACGGCGTGCCCTATCAGTGGGGCTGGAATGTGCTGATGTATAACACCAAAGTGTTCGGCAACAAGAAGCCTACCAGCTGGAGCGTGGTATTCGAAGAGCAGAAACTCCCTGATGGCAAGAGTAACAAAGGTCGAGTGCAGGCCTTTGACGGTCCGATCTACATCGCAGATGCAGCGCTCTACCTGAAAAAGAAAAATCCTTCCCTGGGCATCAAAGATCCTTACGAACTCAATGAAACCCAGTACAAGGCCGCGCTTGATTTGCTGCGTGGACAACGGAAACTGGTTGGCAAGTACTGGCATGATGCATTCGTGCAGATCGACGATTTCACCAACGAAGGTGTGGTCGCATCAAGCTCATGGCAGTTCCAGGCGAATATCCTCGGTTCGAAGAAAGCTCCGATTGCAACCGTGGTGCCTGAAGAGGGCGCGTCTGGTTGGGCTGACAGCACGATGATGCACGTGGATTCCAAGCACCCGAACTGCGCGTATATGTGGATGGAGCATTCGCTCAACACCAAGTTGCAAGGTGATTTGTCTGCCTGGTTTGGTTCTGTGCCTGCAGTGCCTGCGGCCTGTAAAGGCAACAAGCTGCTGACCGATCAGGGTTGCGCGAATCAGGGCTATAACGACTTCGACAAGATCTCGTTCTGGCGCACGCCGGTTGCTCAGTGCAAGACCCAAAACAACCAGTGCGTCCCGTATCACAAGTGGGTTTCCGACTACATCGCGATTCTCGGCGGTCGTTGATTTAAGCTTTTCCTGTCGACCCGCAGTCAGTTGCGGTTCGACAGGGCGACCTGGAGTCTCTCAATGGCGCATGCTGTCAGCCTGAGCAGGGTATCGTGTGTCTTTCATTCCGGCGGCAAATCAGTCAATGCCGTCGACGATGTCAGTCTTGATATTCGGCCAGGCGAATTCTTCACCTTGCTCGGACCTTCGGGTTCGGGCAAGACCACGTGTCTAAGGATGATTGGCGGCTTTACCCGTCCGACCTCGGGAACGCTCAGCATTCATGGCGAGGTGGTGGATTCTCTGCCGCCTTATCTCCGTACGGTGACTACCGTCTTTCAGGATTACGCGTTGTTTCCGCACATGACGGTGCTGGATAACGTCGCCTATTCGTTAATGGTGCGGGGCGTTGCGAAATCTGTGCGCGAGAAGCGCGCAAGCGAGTTGCTTGAGCTGGTGAGATTGCCGGACATGTCATCGCGCAAGCCCGCGCAGTTATCAGGTGGTCAGCGTCAGCGCGTGGCGCTTGCCAGAGCATTGATCAGCGAGCCCAAGGTTCTTTTGCTTGATGAGCCGCTGGGCGCACTCGATCTCAAGCTGCGCGAACAGATGCAGATCGAACTCAAAGAGCTGCAACGACGTCTGGCGATTACCTTTGTACTGGTCACACACGATCAGCACGAGGCACTGTCCATGAGTGACAGGATCGGTGTATTCAATCGCGGGCGTCTTGAGCAGATCGATACACCGACTGGCCTGTATGAGAAACCGGCGACTCGTTTTGTTGCGGAGTTTCTCGGTGCAGCAAATGTACTTGAGGCCGAAGCTGCTCAGCGGCTGACCGGCAGCGCCGCGGCGATGATTCGCCCCGAGCGCATCCGTCTTGGTGCGGATCAGGGTGCGCGTGTTCGCGGCGTCGTAGAAAATCTGCAGTATTTCGGTTCTTTTTGGCGCGCAAAAATTCGTTGTGATCAAGGCACGGTATTGATCGCTGATTTGGCGATCGACAGTGTACTGCCGGCTGCCGATGAGGCAGTGCACCTGCATTGGGATGATTCTGCGATTCATCATTTGAACGAAACGAGTATGAGATGAGTGAGGCAAGGCTGCCAGTCATGCAGCTTGGGCATCGTTCTACGGCGAGTCTGGGTGACCGCCTGTCAGCGGCTTTGTTTCAGCGTCAGAGCATGTTGTTGCTCATTTTGCTGATACCGCCACTGTTGTGGTTCGGCGTGATTTATCTTGGCTCGTTGTTCAGTTTGCTGGCGCAGAGTTTTTTTCGGCTGGATGATTTTTCCGGCACGATTGTGTATGAAGTGGGACTGCAGAATTTCGTTGCGTTATTCGAGCCAGCAAACCTGGATGTAATTCGTCGCAGCGTCACCATGGCGACCACGGTGACTCTGACCAGCGTCGTGATTGGTTTTCCGATTGCGTATTTCATGGCGCGCTATGCACGCGGTAGCACCAAAGCGGTTTTGTATGTTGCTGTGATGCTGCCGCTCTGGTCGAGTTATCTGGTGCGCTTGTATGCGTGGAAGCTGCTGCTGGCCAAAGAGGGTGCAATCGCGTGGATCGTCGCTCAGTGCCATTTGGACTGGGTACTCGAGGCGGTGCTTGCGACACCGGTCATCGGCGGGAACTCTTTGAGTTTTTCTTCGCTCGGTACCTTCATGGTGTTTGTGTATATGTGGTTGCCGTTTGTGATTTTGCCCATACAGGCATCGATAGAGAGAATTCCTGCTTCGGTGCTGGAAGCCTCGGCCGATCTGGGTGCGCCTCCTCGTCGTACCTTCTGGACAGTGATTTTGCCGCTGGCGATGCCCGGCGTCGCAGCCGGTTCAATTTTTTCGTTTTCTCTCACGCTGGGCGATTACATCATCCCGCAGGTGGTCGGAAATTCCACGCTCTACATCGGGCAAGTGGTGTACCGCCAGCAGGGTCTTGCGGGCAATCTGCCTTTTGCAGCCGCATTTTCCATCGCGCCGATTCTGATCATTGCGATCTACTTGTGGCTGGCCAAAAAACGCGGGGCTTTCGATGCGCTCTGAAACCTACCATCTGCCGCGCGCATCAATGGGGTTGAAGCTTGCTACGCTCGGTGGCGTGCTGTTTCTGCATGTGCCACTCGCATTGATTATTTTGTATGCGTTCAGCAGTGAAGATAAAAGTTATGTTTTTCCACCTCCAGGTCTGACGACGCAGTGGTTTGCTGTCGCGCTGGCGCGTGAGGATGTCTGGAGTGCAGTGGGGCTCTCGGTGCAGGTTGCTTTGTGGTCGACGGGTATTGCGCTGATTCTTGGCACTTTTGCTGCCGGCGCGCTGGCACGGTTTCGGTTTTTTGGTCGGGATGCAATTTCCCTGCTGTTGATCTTGCCGATTGCTTTGCCTGGTGTTGTTACTGGTATTGCCTTGCGTTCCGCTTATCACGCCGCCGATATTCCATTCAGTTTCTGGACCATCGTGATTGGTCACGCGACCTTTTGTGTCGTGGTGGTTTATAACAATGCGGTGGCAAGGCTGCGACGACTGAGTCCTTCGCTTCTGGAAGCCTCGATGGATCTTGGCGCCAATGCGTTTCAGACTTTTTATCATGTGATCCTGCCTCAGTTAGGCTCGGCGCTGCTTGCAGGTGCGCTGCTGGCTTTTGCATTGAGCTTTGATGAAGTGATCGTGACCACCTTCACTGCAGGCCAGCAAACCACTTTGCCGATCTGGATGTTGCAGGAACTCATACGGCCGCGACAGCGGCCCGTAACCAATGTTGTTGCAGTCTTCATCATTGGCCTGACATTTGTACCGATTATTGCTGCCTACTGGCTCACCCAGGCAGGCGACGACAACGCCCGAAACTAACGCTGACACAAGGAGATAAATCCATGGGACATCCTGCTGAAAACCCGATCAGTTTTCCTACTGCGCTGTTGATTGATAATCACGCCGAGCAAGGTGAGGGAGCGATCGAAGTTGTGATCAATCCTGCGACGGGTGCTGCGCTCTGTAACGTGCCCGAGGCGTCGCCCGAGCAAGTGTCGCGTGCGGTTGCTGCGGCCGAGCGTGCGTTTGCTAGTTGGTCGCAGACCACACCGGGTGAGCGATCCGGCCTGTTGCTCTCACTTGCATCCGCAATCGAGAATCATGCTGAGACCTTTGCACGTCTGGAATCGCTCAACTGCGGCAAGCCTTACGATAGGGCGCTCAATGACGAGATTCCTGCGATCGTTGATTGCTTCCGCTACTTTGCGGGTGCCGCGCGCTGCATGAGCGGCACTGCGGCGGGCGAGTATCTAAGTGGCCATACCAGCATGATCCGGCGCGATCCGGTGGGCGTAGTGGGTTCCATCGCCCCATGGAATTACCCGATGCTGATGGCTGCGTGGAAGGTCGCTCCAGCGATCGCTGCTGGCAATACGGTTGTGCTTAAGCCCAGCGAGCAGACGCCGCTGACTGCTTTGTACTTTGCGCAGCTCGCGGCCGGTATTCTGCCGCCCGGTGTGCTCAACGTCATTTGCGGCAAGGGCATGAGTGTTGGTCAGCCATTGGTCGAACACCCTAAAGTGCGAATGGTGTCGGTGACGGGTGATGTCGCGACGGGTCGCAAGATTCTGCAGGCTGCATCAGGCACATTAAAGCGCACGCATCTGGAGCTAGGTGGTAAAGCGCCCGTGATCGTGCTTGATGACGCAGACATTGCTTCTGTGGTGGAGGGCGTGCGTACCTTCGGTTATTACAATGCGGGGCAGGATTGCACGGCTGCCTGCCGTATCTACGCAGGACCAAAGATTTACGAGAAGCTGGTGGCCGACCTGACGCTCGCTGTCTCGACCATCAAGGCAGGTACTCAGGACGAAGAGGGCGTGGAGATCGGACCTTTGATTTCTGATCGTCAGCGCAACCGCGTTGCCAGCTTTGTCGAACGTGCGCAAATGGCGGGACATATGCAGGTGACCACCGGAGGCAAGGTCCGTGCGGGTGCTGGCTTTTTTTATGAACCCACCGTGATCGCTGGTGCCTTGCAGGAAGACGAGATAGTGCAGCGCGAAGTATTCGGTCCGGTCGTTTCGGTTACGCGCTTCGACAATGATGCGCAGGCAGTGCAATGGGCTAATGACTCCGAGTACGGGCTCGCATCCAGTGTCTGGACATCAGATGTCTCGAAAGCGATGAATATCGCTCGCCAGCTGCAGTATGGCTGCACTTGGATCAACACTCACTTCATGTTGGTGAATGAAATGCCGCATGGCGGACTGAAAGCCTCTGGCTACGGCAAAGACATGTCGATGTATGCGCTGGAGGATTACACCGTGGCACGACATGTGATGGTGAAGCTTTGATGGAATGAACCGTGCGCATCATCTGAAGGTCAAGCACTGACCACAGACTTTTGCGTTGCGTTGCGCTGCCTCGCCGCTGATGAAAAGGTGGCGAGGCGTTTTTTATTCGCTTGGCTGAACTGTATCCGTCAGCAGATGACCTGTTTTCACAAAAATCGTGCAGCCCTCGACGCTGTAAGGTTTATGAACACTGAGATGCGGGCTGCGTATCCATGAGCCTGCTGGATACCTTCCGTGCTCATCTTCGAAAACACCTTCTACTACGAAAATTTCTTCGCCGCCGTAATGTCGGTGCGGATTGAAATACGTCTTTGGTGCCCAGCGGACCATGGCGGTATGCGTGGCCTCAAATTCCGACAAGGGCAACACGGATAGTCCCGGACCCAGACCT
>CAMBJI010000063.1 GCA_945867725.1 Bordetella parapertussis | reverse complement strand
AGAGAATGTACCTTCGGGCCCATTGGCAGTATCTTCGTATGATGATCTGAGCTTCTACAAACCAAAACTCGACATCGACCGCAATGTGGCTAACACCGCCTGTGACAAGCGACTCGCACAGGCCGAGACAATCCAGACAAACTAATCGGCTGACTGGGGCCGAAACGCTCCTCCAGGGTTTGTATTTACCCCTGCTGTAGAGGTCTGCATATTTGATGATGCAGACCTCTACAGCTGGGGTTTTTATTTATTGAAAGCGCGTTTATCTAGAGAATGTCCCACGTTAATCGGCTGAAGTGTCTGCCGTTGACTGAGTCTAAACACCATCATCGATTTTTGACCAACCGCCAGATATTTGCAGCTGCGATGGTGCCTCCGAAATTTGCCATGCAGCAATTGCTCTGCATGGTGCTGCGCAGATACATCCAGATCCATTGCGGAATGAACTCTTAGCGACACACGGTTACTACAGGGGAAATAGTTCAAATTTTCCTAAGAGAGTCCACCGCCATGTTCCTCCAAACCCGCTTTTTTGCTTTTTTTCTTATGCTTTTTATCGGCGGATGCGCCACGCCGGAATACCAGCAAGCCCGTAGCCAGTGTGATGGCGAGGGACTAAAACTCTACCCTGTGGTGCAGCAGCCACAAATTTTTCGTCGAAGTCGGGAAATGTTTGTGCTGTTGATCCTGGATGGAATGTCAGGGCATGCAAAATTCCTACCACAGAGGTACCCATTGCAGTCCACTTAACCGATTCCGGATTCATACTTTCGCCTCTCAGATACTTCTTAAAGTCGAAATAATTCTTAATCGTGGTTTTAGACCCGCCAATGATTGGACGAAAATTTGGTGTCGCTACTTCGCTCAGTACACGCCATGCAAAGTTTACCTCTCTCGGTTTATTTTTATACATCAGCTCAAGCTTGCTTGGCTCATTTGTTGGCGGCGGACGTGAAGCCTTGTGACTTTCGTATGCATTGGCAAGGCCAACCACACCTTTTATTATCATAGTCATCATTAGATCGTGTCCAAAATAAAGAGGATCAAATTTTATGCGATTAGTTTCACTCCCAATTGATGAGGCCCTTATATCCGTAGCTGGCTGCTGTGGTGTAGTTGGTCTTACCGGCGGTGTTCCGTTTATACTCATCTAATCCTCCTTATCAGTTCGCGCTCAAAGCCAGACTCCTTATTGAAATCTCATGACCAGCCAGCCTCTGCAAGTGCCGTCCCTAATTTGATGAGTTTCGGGATGACAGTAGAACGCATTGCGATTTCAATAAAAACAGATCATTAGCAGTAGAGAACCTACTTCCGGCATGTCATAGCGAGGTACTCACTACCATCAGTCTTGAAAAGCCTGATTTCATCTGATGCTGGTTAGGCTAAATATATAATGCGCCAACTCGATTTAGCTCGAGGCGATGCACTATTCCGTGCACTAAGCACACACACAAATTTAGTTGTAAATCGTCGACTGATGCGTCGACACAACAACCTGTAGGCCATGAACAAATCAATTTGGATTGACGCTTGCCGTAAAAATCTATGGCCGCAAGGATTTTCTTGGTCTCTGGATGTCAGAGAATGAAGGCACAAAGGTCTGGCTCGCGGGGCTGGCTAAGCTCATAACGCCAATTACTACGGAGGCATCTTCTTTGGTTTTGGTGCCTATACGGCAGCACACACCAACAATCAGGTTGGCAATCTCCTCGCGTGCCATAGTTGTATCTACAATTTGGCCTCGCGGTTAATCACGCAAGAAAAGTCTATCGGTTGCGCAGGACCGTGGCACATGGAATTTACTGCTCACGTTTTTGTCACAGTTTAGCCAAAAGGACTTTGTGGAAAGTGTGGAGCCCGCTGTAAGCACTTGATTTGACTGGCCTGCCCAGCACGATTCGAACGTGCGGCCTACGCCTTAGAAGGGCGTTGCTCTATCCAGCTGAGCTATGGGCAGTCGGTATTGCAGGATTGATTCAGGTATATTGCGAAATGAAAAACGGGTTGTCAATGACAACCCGTTTTTTTAATTGGTCGGAGTACAAGGATTCGAACCTTGGACCCCCTGCTCCCAAAGCAGGTGCGCTACCGGGCTGCGCCACACTCCGAAGAGGCGAATTATAACCGATGCCGCCCGAACCTGACCAGTTTTGTTGCCGATCCGGTCAGCCGGGGATGCAGCTAGCGATATCCTCTGCGAGGCGCTGGGCCATCGCCGCATCACGCGCTTCGACCATCACGCGCAATAGGGGCTCGGTGCCCGAGGGGCGAATCAGGACGCGGCCGGACGCACCCAGCTCCGCCTCGGTACGCTCTCTTGCACTGAGCAGGTCGCGGTTGGACTGCCAGTCAAATCCAGCCTTGATCTTCACATTCAGTAAAGTTTGCGGCCAGAGACTGAGCTCCGAGGTGATTGCCGAGAGCGTAGCGCCGCTGCGCCGAAGAGCCGACAAAATCTGCAGTGCAGAGATAATGCCATCTCCTGTTGTGTGCTTATCCAGCGCCAGCAAATGTCCAGATCCTTCGCCGCCGACTTGCCAGCCGCGCTCCTGCAGGAGCTCGAGGACGTAACGGTCGCCCACCTTCGCGCGAGCAAATCCCACGCCCATCTCGCCAAAGGCCACCTCGACGGCCATGTTGGTCATCAAGGTACCGACTGCACCGTCGATACCGCCGTTTGCAAGCCGATCTTTCACCATTACATATAACAACTCGTCGCCGTTGAAGATGCGGCCGCTGGCATCGGCCATGATCAGCCGATCGGCATCGCCATCGAGCGCAATGCCTAGGTCAGCCCGATGCAACTGAACCGCAGCAGCCAGCGTTGCGGGCTGAGTAGCGCCATGACCCTCATTGATATTGAAGCCATTCGGCTGATTGCCGATAGCGACGACCTCCGCACCGAGCTCATGGAAAACATCGGGTGCAATGTGATACGCCGCACCGTGCGCGCAATCGATAACGAGCTTCAGACCACGCAGGTCGAGTTCATTGGGAAAGGTGCTTTTGCAGAATTCGATATAGCGTCCGCGCGCATCATCAAGGCGGCGCACCTTGCCCAGCTTGTCCGAGCGGACGCAGGACATCGGCAACTCAAGCGCCGCTTCGATGGCCAGCTCAACAGCATCCGGCAGCTTATTTCCCTGGGCAGAGAAAAATTTGATGCCGTTGTCCTGAAAAGGATTATGTGAAGCCGAGATCACCACACCGGCCGAGAGTCTGAGCGCGCGTGTCAGATAAGCGATTGCTGGCGTTGGCATGGGTCCTGAGAGCAAGACATCAACACCGGCTGCAGAAAACCCCGCCTCGAGCGCAGCTTCGAGCATGTAGCCGGAAATCCGCGTGTCTTTGCCGATCAGGACGCTAGGACGGGCGCCTGCGAATTCTGCCTGCGCAAGCACCTTGCCGGCGGCATAGCCCAGGCGCATAACAAAATCGGGCGTGATGGGCGAAACACCCACTTCACCTCGTATGCCATCGGTACCAAAATATTGTCGTGACATGTGATCTCTTGTTGTTTCAGTTTTGCGGGGCAGGCTGCTCTGGGTTCATGGCGGCCTGCCACACTTTGATTGCATCTACGGTTTCGGCCACATCATGCACGCGCACGATGCGCGCGCCCTGCATCACGGCAGCCAAAGCGGCCCCTATGCTGCCTGCGAGTCGCTGCTCTGCCGGACGGCCGGTCAGAGTACCAATCATGCTCTTACGCGACAACCCGGCCAGCAAAGGTAGACCGACTGCCGACTGCATATCGCCGAGTGACCTGAGCAAAGTCAGATTGTGGCTCAGATTTTTTCCGAAACCAAAACCCGGGTCGATACACAAACGCCGACGGTCTATACCTTCCTGCACGGCAGCTGCGGCACGCTCGCGCAAAAACTCGCCGACTTCACTCACCACATCATCATAATGCGGCGTGTGCTGCATGGTCTGCGGCTGCCCTTGCATGTGCATGATACATAAGGCGCAGTCGCTCTCACTGAGCAAGCGTAAGGCCCCAACGGCCCGAAACCCTTCGACATCATTGATCATGTCAACGCCCGCCTGAATCACTTCCCGCATGACTTCCGGGCGGCGAGTATCGACAGAGAGTGGTTTGCCACAGTCACGCAAAGCGTAGACAAGGGGCATGATGCGACGCAATTCTTCTTCTACCGATACAGCGGCGGCACCCGGACGAGTCGATTCACCACCAATGTCGATGATGTCAACACCATCAGCGATCATCTGCTCGGCATGCGTCATGGCCAAATCCAGTGAAGCGAACTGCCCACCATCTGAAAAAGAATCCGGCGTGACATTCAGGATGCCCATGACCAGCGGGTGAAAATTTACACCGGCGATCGGCAAACGATAGCGTCCACAGAGCAGGTGATCAGCGGGCAAGTTCAGCACAGGCAGTTGAGCAAAGGAGCAAGGAGATGAACAAACGGGGTGAGGATTACTCCCCACCCCGTCGGGTCAAGACGAACGGTCGCGCATCAGGCGGGCGCTGCGGCTGGCTCTACGCCACCATCACTGGTGCCACCGCTCGAACGTGGTGGTGGTGTGCCGGCTTTGGGTGGACGAGGTTCTTTACCCGCCATGATGTCGTTGATCTGATCCGCATCGATAGTTTCCCATTCGAGCAGCGACTTGGCCATCATTTCAACCTTGTCTTTGTTGCGCTCAAGCAGACTACGCGAAAGCGCGTACTGCTCGTCGAGAATACTGCGGATTTCCATGTCCACTTTTTGCTGCGTGGCCTCGGAGACGGTTCTAGCTGACATGCGGCCAAAATAAGAATCCTGGTCCGTATCCTCATACACCATGGTACCCAGCGTCTCGGACATGCCGTAGCGTGTCACCATCGCACGCGCCAGTTTAGTCGCACGCTCGAAGTCGTTGGACGCGCCCGTGGACATCTGATTCATGAAAATCTCTTCGGAAATACGGCCCGCAAACAGGATCGAAATTTCTTCGAGCATCTTGTCCTTGTACATATTCACTCGGTCATGCTCGGGCAGCTGCCACGTGAGTCCCAGCGCAAATCCGCGCGGCATGATGGTGACTTTGTGCACAGGATCGGCCTTGGGCAAGAGCTTGGCAACAACCGCATGACCGGACTCATGATATGCAGTATTGCGGCGCTCCTCTTCGCGCATGACGGCCGATTTGCGCTCGGGTCCCATGACAATCTTGTCTTTCGCATCTTCAAAATCTTCCATCTCGACCAGACGCTTGTTGCGGCGCGCTGCAAACAGAGCAGCCTCGTTGACGAGATTGGCGAGATCGGCACCCGAGAAGCCCGGTGCGCCGCGCGCGAGAATGTCGGCCTTGACGTCCGGTCCGATCGGCACCTTGCGCATGTGCACATTGAGAATCTGTTCGCGACCACGAATGTCTGGCAGACCCACAATCACCTGACGATCGAAACGGCCCGGACGCAGCAGCGCCTTGTCCAGCACATCGGAGCGGTTGGTTGCGGCGATAACAATCACACCGGCATTGGCTTCAAATCCGTCCATCTCAACCAGCAACTGGTTCAGGGTCTGTTCGCGCTCATCGTTACCGCCACCCGTACCAGCACCGCGATGACGACCCACTGCATCAATTTCATCGATAAAAATAATGCAAGGCGAATGCTTTTTTGCGTTCTCGAACATGTCGCGCACACGTGATGCGCCGACACCCACAAACATCTCAACGAAGTCGGAACCAGAGATAGTAAAGAACGGCACTTTTGCTTCACCCGCAATCGCACGTGCGAGCAAGGTCTTACCCGTACCGGGCGGGCCCACCATCAACACACCGCGAGGAATACGTCCGCCAAGCTTTTGAAATTTGGTCGGGTCACGCAGGAAGTCAACGAGCTCGGAGACTTCTTCTTTGGCTTCGTCGCAACCGGCGACGTCAGCAAAAGTCACTGCGTTCTGGTTCTCATCCAACATGCGCGCTTTGGATTTGCCGAACGAGAAAGCACCGCCCTTGCCTCCACCTTGCATTTGACGCATGAAGAAAATCCATACGCCGATGAGCAGAAGCATCGGGAACCAGGAGATAAAGACTTGCGACAGGAAAGAAGGTGGTTCAGGCTGTCGCACATCGAACTTCACGCCATTGTTGACAAGATCACCGATCAAACCACGATCCAGATTGGTCGTAGTGGCTTTGATTTTTTTACCTTCATTCGTGATAGCGATGATGGTGCGGTCCTCGATCGTTGCCTCACGAATGCGCTGGGCTTTCACCTCATCAAGGAAATCGGAATAAGGAATCGGTGTTGCGCCACCACCAATACCGCGTTCATCGAACTGCTTGAAGACGGTAAATAGCACTAGGGCGATCACGACCCATATGGCGGCTTTGGAAAACATGTTGTTCACGAGGACTCCTTGGATGCCGCCTGCTCTGCGGCTTTTGTCTACCGATAAATTCTACTCGCAATAACCAGACCTTGCTAGCAAGGATATGAGGCTAAGCCCCTGATTTTTCAAGGCTTAAGTTCGACTGGCAGAATCGCCTCAGCCGGGGTTCTTCAGACCTCTTCCCAGAAGGAATATTTCCGAGGATTTATCCCGGCTGGCCTTGGGCTTTTTGGAACTAACCGTCTTGAAGGTCTGACGAAATTTTTCCATGATCTGGCTATAGCCACTGCCATTGAAACATTTGACGAGCAGGCACCCCGAAGGTTTCAAATGGGCGCAGGCAAACCCCAATGCCAGATCGATAACATCCTCGACCCGGGCGGCGTCCGTAGCGGCGATACCGGTCAGATTGGGCGCCATATCGGAGAGCACCAGGTCGAGCTTTCGGCCGCCGACCGCGACTTCGAGCTCATCCAGCACGGATTGTTCGCGGAAATCCCCCAGAATGAAATGGACATCTGCGACCGGCTCCATGGGCAACATGTCGAGACCAATAATGGTGCCGTGGATACCCCCGCCCTCCTTGCCCGACAGCTTGCGACGCGCGTATTGGGCCCAGCTGCCCGGTGTGCATCCTAAATCCACGATGACTTGGCCGGGACGAATCAGTTTCTCTTCTTCGTCAATCTCCTGCAGCTTGAAGGCGGCCCGGGCGCGAAAGCCCTCTTTCTGGGCCAGCTTCACATAAGGATCGTTGATATGGCCGTGCAACCAGTTCTTGTTGACTTTGTTTTTTGACATTCACGTAGAATACCGCTTTTGAAAGTCGCTCATGCTGAAACTTACACCCGCCCAGCGCAGTGAATTGCGCTCTCAGGCCCATGGCCTCGCTCCTGTTGTGATGATTGGCGACAGCGGTCTCACGCCCGCCGTCGTCAAGGAAATTGATGCCAGCCTGAATTCACACGGCCTGATCAAAATCCGCGTACTCGGTGATGACCGTGATGCACGTATCAGCCACTACGAGACCATTTGTGCCGATCTGAGTGCCGCGCCTGTTCAGCATATCGGTAAATTGCTGGTAATTTACCGACCCAAAAAAGAGATTACGAAAGAATCCAAGACCACACGCGGCAAGGGACTGCGCGAGGTCGTGATCGTCAAGACCAACCCGACCAAAAAACCCACCATCACCAAAGTGATGGTTAAAGGGAATGAGCGGGTCACCGCTGGCGGGAATATTAAACGGGCGAAAACACCACGCCAGAAGAGCCGCAAGAAAAGCGCGCTGGGCGACTAGGCGAGACTTGATGTCCGGCTGATTTTTACAACGAGTGCGGCTGCAAGGACACTCTGCATCAAGTAGATGACGCTGGCAATGCCATGCAGCATGCCGAACCGGGAACGTAGTGCCTCATCCATAACGCCGCCATTGCTTGCGGCTGCAGCCCGGATATCGGCCATGAAAGGCTGCAATCCAAAATAGCCCACCAAAACACAAACCAGCATAGCGACGATGAAGACGTAGATTGAACGTTTTGTGGACATCGCTTTGTCCATCCATACCAGTAGCAAGAGCAAGAGACCACAGGCTAAAGACAACCAAGCCTCGGCCCTAAACAACATCCCTGCAATGCTACCGGCCATCGATCGATCAGGCAGCGTCGCGAACAGCACCGGCGCAGCCAGATAACCGATCGTCCACAAGCTACCCGCCCAGAGCGTGACCAGAAGGATGCGCAGATGAGGCAAGCAACCCGCCAGTCGCATCAGATGTAGTGAACCTCAAGTACTTCGTAGCTGCGTACGCCGGCAGGTGCCTGCACTTCGACCTCATCACCAGCGTACTTACCGATCAAGGCGCGAGCGATCGGTGAACTGATCGAGATCTTCAACTGCTTCAGGTCAGCTTCATCTTCGCCGACGATCTGGTACGTTACTTTGTCGCCGCTCTCCAGATCCTCCAGCATTACGGTGGAGGCAAACACCACTCGACCCTCTGCATCGAGCAACTTCGGATCAATGATCTGCGCCGCGGAAAGTTTTCCTTCGAGATCAGCAATACGGCCCTCGATGAAGCTCTGGCGCTCCTTCGCAGCATCGTACTCAGCGTTCTCCGACAGGTCGCCCTGGGCGCGGGCCTCAGCGATAGCGTTAATGACTGCAGGACGCTCGACATGCTTGAGCCGATGAAGTTCGTCCCTAAGTAGTTGTGCGCCATGGACGGTAATAGGTACTGAGCTCATAGTATTTATTTCGTAAAGATAAAAGCATTGAGGCTGCGTCGCTACGCAGCCTCAGTAGTCGTTGAAGTGTAAACCAATTTATTGCAGCGAAGCGTGCATGCTTTGCAAATCATACACATGCAGCTCGCGCAAGTGCGCCATACCCTCTACAGCAGCCTTCGCCCCGGCAATCGTAGTGTAGGTGGTCACGCGCGCGGCCAGTGCAGAAGTACGGATGGTGCGAGAGTCATTAATCGCAGTGCGCTTTTCTTCCACCGTGTTGATGACCAGAGCAATCTCGTTGTTCTTGATCA
>CAMBJI010000062.1 GCA_945867725.1 Bordetella parapertussis | reverse complement strand
GGTAGTTGTTGAGGCGACCGTAAAAATCCTGCCGTCATCCCGGCGCAGGCCGGGATCCAGTGTCGTTCGTTGTGCATCAGCAGATTTTCGAAATAAAAACTAAGCGACACTAGCAGCCGTAGCAACGGTCGCGCAATGCGGGCAAGATTTTCCCTCGATGTAGAGCGGCGACAGTTGTTCACGCGGCGTCACCACAGCGCGGCAGGCGAAGCATTGTCGTGTTTCCGTTTCCTGCAACTGCGGATTGAGCGCGGTGCGATGATCAAAGACGAAGCAGTCGCCTTGATAGTGCGCACCGCCGACTTTTTCGAAATACTTAAGGATGCCGCCTTCGAGCTGGTACACGCTGTCGTAGCCGATATTTTTCATATGAATCGCTGCTTTTTCGCAGCGTATGCCGCCCGTGCAGAAGGTAACGATCGTTTTATCGTTCAACGACTCTTTTTCGCGCTCGATAATGGCCGGGAATTCGCTGAATTTTTCGATGCGGTAGTCGATCGTGTTATCAAAAGTACCGACGTCGACTTCGAAGGCATTGCGCGTATCGAGCATCACGACGGGCTTACCCTGATCATCATGGCCCTGATCCAGCCAGCGTTTGAGCGTCGTGGCCTCGACCGCGGGTGCTCTGCCTAGCTCAGGCTTGATCAGCGGATTCTTCATCGTGATGATTTCGCGCTTAAGCCTGACCAGCATGCGATTGAAAGGCTGTTTTTCTGACACGCTTTCCTTGACCTCGATGTCGTCGAACCGGGGATCAGCGCGTAGGAAGGCCAGAAACTGATCAATCGATGCGCGCGCTCCTGCAAGAAAAAGGTTTATGCCTTCCGGGCTCAGCAAAATCGTGCCTTTGAGGTCCAGATCCGTGCATAAGGCCTGAAAACGTGGGCGTTGGGCGACCGTGTCATCGAACGTAACAAATTTATAAGCTGCGATATTGACGATCTGAGGCAGGGACTGCATGGCGGGAGCAAGTGAAGTTCAGCGACAATCGTCATTATAAGCGCCGATCTTTCTCTGGCTAGTGTCTATCTGGCCTCGATGCAGAGGTTCCCAGCGGGTAAAATACGGTCATGACTTCGCCGCAATTTATTCATCTCCGCCTGCATTCCGAGTTTTCCATCGCCGATGGCCTCGTGCGTATCGACGAACTGGTCGACGCCGCATTGGCAGACCGCCAGCCAGCCGTGGCACTGACGGATCTGGCTAATCTGTTCGGCATGGTGAAGTTCTACAAAGCTGCGCGCGGCAAGGGCATCAAGCCCATCGTGGGTTGCGATATCTGGGTCACCAATGATGAGGACCGCGACAAGCCTTTTCGCTTGCTGCTACTAGTAAAAAACCGTACCGGCTACCTGCAGTTATGTGAATTACTCGCTCGTGCATCGCTCAGCAATGCTCACCGTGGTCGCGCCGAAGTGCGTATCGATTGGCTCGAGGCTTTGCAACCCGCTGACGGACTAATTGCTTTGTCGGGGTTTCATGCCGGCGATATTGGCAGTGCGCTCGAGAATGGCAATGCCGCGCTGGCGGAACGCTGCGCTGCACGTTGGACGAAGATTTTCCCGGGCCACTTCTATATCGAAGTCCAGCGTAACGGTAACTCTGCGCAGGAAAATTTGCTGCGGCAGTTCACGCAATTGGCAGCCAAACTTCAATTGCCCGTGGTCGCCACGCATCCGGTGCAGTTCCTGCACAAAAAAGAATTTACTGCGCATGAAGCGCGTACCTGTATCGCCGAAGGTGAAATTCTCGCCAATACACGACGCCCGAAACGCTTCACGCCAGAACAGTATTTCAAGACGCAAGCAGAGATGGCCGAGCTATTTGCCGATCTGCCGGCTGCTTTACAAAACAGCGCCATCATTGCGCAACGCTGCAATCTCACACTGGAACTGGGTAAAGCTCAACTACCCGACTTCCCGACGCCTGGTGGCATGAGCATTGGCGATTTTCTGGTGGCTCAGGCGAGGGCTTGTCTTGAACAGCGCTTGCAGCAACTCTATCCAGACGCTGAGAAACGTGAAGAAGTGCGCGAACGCTATGTGTCGCGACTGACATTCGAAACTGACACCATCATCGCGATGGGCTTCCCCGGCTACTTCTTAATCGTCGCTGATTTCATTCATTGGGCGAAGACCCATGGCGTACCTGTCGGCCCGGGTCGAGGTTCGGGTGCCGGCTCACTGGTGGCCTACGCGTTGTCGATTACGGATCTCGATCCACTGGAATACAACTTGCTGTTCGAGCGCTTCCTCAATCCAGACCGCGTCTCCATGCCTGACTTCGATATTGATTTCTGTCAGGAAGGCCGTGACCGCGTGATTCAGTATGTGAAGGAACGCTACGGTAAGGAAGCGGTGTCCCAGATCGCCACCTTCGGCACCATGGCGGCCAAGGGTGCGGTTCGTGATGTGGGTCGCGTGCTTGATTTTGGTTACAACTTTTGCGATGGAATTTCCAAGCTGATTCCCTTCAAGCCCGGCAAGCTGGTGACGATTGCCGATGCGCTCGAAGAAGAACCTCTGCTCAAAGAACGCCGCGATAACGAAGAAGAAGTTCGTCAGCTGCTCGAGCTCGCGCAGCAAGTTGAAGGCATCGCACGCAATGTCGGTATGCACGCGGGTGGCGTGCTGATTGCACCAGGCAAGCTGACAGATTTTTGTCCCTTGTACACCCAGGGTGTGGACGGTGGTGTGATATCGCAGTTCGATAAAGATGATGTCGAGGCCATGGGTCTGGTGAAGTTCGACTTTCTTGGACTGACGACGCTGACGATTCTTGATCGGGCGGTGAACTACATACGCCAGCTCGATCCGGCGATGGCCGATTTCAGTCTTGAACGCATACCACTGACAGATCGCCCTACCTATCAGCTACTGACGGCGGCAAAAACCGTTGCTGTGTTTCAGCTTGAAAGTCGCGGTATGCAGGGCATGCTAAAAGACGCGCGTCCTGATCGTTTCGAAGACATCATCGCCTTGGTGGCCTTGTATCGTCCGGGTCCTATGGATCTGATACCTGATTTTTGCCGCCGTAAGCATGGCGAGCGATTCGACTATCCCGATCCGCGTACCGAAGACATTCTCTCCGAGACCTACGGCATCATGGTCTATCAGGAGCAGGTGATGCAGATGGCGCAGGTGATCGGCGGCTACTCATTAGGTGGCGCTGATTTGCTGCGACGTGCGATGGGCAAGAAAAAGCCCGAAGAGATGGCGCAGCACCGGCAGATTTTCCGGGACGGTGCTAAAAAAAATGGTCTGGTCGAGCAAAAGGCTGACGAGATTTTCGATCTAATGGAAAAGTTCGCCGGCTATGGCTTCAACAAGTCGCATGCTGCTGCGTATGCCTTGCTGTCGTATCACACCGCTTATCTGAAAACGCATCATACGTCGGCCTTCATGGCGGCCAACTTGTCGCTGGCGATGGATGACACCGACAAGATCAAGATCTTGGTTGAAGATGCAGCCGTGAACTGTGGGCTCACGTTGCTGCCACCCGATATCAATTTATCGGTCTATCGGTTCACACCTGTACCCGAAGCGGAGCCAGGACAGAAATCGACCAAGATTCGTTATGGTCTCGGCGCCATCAAAGGCACAGGGCACAATGCGATTGAAGCCATCATCGCTGCGCGTCAGGGCCAGCCATTTACTGACTTGTTTGATTTCGTTAAACGCGTCGACAAGCGGCAGATCAATCGTCGAACGATCGAATCTCTGATTCGTGCTGGTGCTTTCGATTCGCTGGGCGTCAATCGAGGTATCTTGCTGGCCTCGGTCGGTCTTGCCATGGATTGCGCAGAGCAGGCTGAAGCAGCGGCTAATCAGGTTGGTTTGTTTGAAAGTGCTGACAGTGGTTTTGATGATGCGCCTGACTACGTCAAAGCCCCACCTTGGAATGATAAGCAAAAACTCACCGAAGAAAAAGCTGCATTGGGTTTTTATCTGTCAGGTCATTTGTTCCATGCGTATGCAGAGGAAGTCAGGAAATTCATCCGCACGCGACTTTCCGATCTCGCGCCCTCACGCGAGCCGCGTTTGATGGCCGGCATTGTTTCTGCGCTGCGCTCTCAAATGACGCAGCGTGGAAGGATGATGATCGTAACGCTCGATGATGGTGGGGCACAGGTGGAAGTTACGGTCTACAGTGAGACCTACGAGGCGAACCGCGCGTTGTTTCGCGAAGATGAATTTCTTGCGGTTCAGGGGAAAGTTTCAGAAGATCGCTTCTCCGGCGGTTTGCGTATTACAGCAGACAAGGTGATGGATATCGCCGCTACGCGCGCAAGCTTTGTGAAGTCAGTGCGCTTATCAATGAATGGTCAGGCCGATGCTGCGCGTTTGCGCGAGCTGATCCAACCATTCCAGCAAATCGAGGCCTCCTGCCCCATCGTCGTGCAGTACATGAAAAATGGCGCCCTTGCTGAGCTTCGCTTGTCGGATGAGTGGCGGGTTCGTGCCGACGATAATCTCAGGGCGCGTCTATCCGAATGGCTCAGTCCCGATAATGTGTGGTTTGAATACTGATGAGTCTGACACACACGTTTAAACGCATCGTTGGTTTGCTGAAGCCCTACAAGGGCCGGCTGATGCTTGCGCTCGGCGGCATGATTGTCACCGCAGCGACCGAGCCAGCGGTGGCCGCGATGATGAAGCTATTGCTGGACAAGGGTTTTTCTCAGGCCCATACGTTTTCCCTGTGGCTGGTACCGCTATTTGTCATTGGTATTTTTTTGATTCGTGGACTTTCCACCTTCACCACCAGTTACATGATGGCGTGGATATCGGGACGCCTAATGTCGCACTTGCGACAGCAGATGTTCAATCGCCTGCTGGACGTGTCACTAGGCTTCTATCGAGAGCACTCGACTGGCCACGTCATTAACACCATGATGGTCGAAGTGCAGCAAATTCTCGATATGTTGCGCAGTCTTCTGGTTGTGCTTGTGCGGGATAGTCTCACTGTGGTCGGCTTGCTTGGTTATTTGTTCTGGCTGAACTGGAAGCTCACACTGGTCACGATTGTGCTGGTGCCTTTGATCGCGCTGGTGATCAGGCTGACTGCACGTCGACTCAAACGGCTGATTTCGCAAAACCAGGAAATCAACGCTGAGCTGATGCAGACTATCGAAGAGACTACGCGAGCGCGGCATGTGATCAAGTTGTTTGGTGGGCAGACTTATGAAGCCAAACGCTTTGAGCATCGTTCTGAGCGCCTGCGTGGTTTCATGATTCGCATGGCGAGCACCATGGCCACGACGGAGCCGATTACGCAGTTTCTGAATTCGTTTTCCATCTCCGTCATCATTGTGATTGCGCTCTCTCAGACGGGTGATGGTGGTATGACCGTGGGCGGTTTTGCTTCGTTCATTACAGCCATGCTAATGACGCTCACGCCATTAAAACACCTGGCGGCCATTAACGGACCGCTGCAACGCGGGCTGGCTGCAGGTGAAGTCGTATTCGGTCTTATCGACGCGGCGCCGGAGCGCACGAACGGAAAAATACTCAGTCAGCGTGTCGCAGGACGACTGACGTTCGAGCAGGTCAGCTTCACGTATCCCGACGAGAAACAGGCGGCGCTGTCGAATATTTCGCTAAGCATTGAGCCGGGTGAAACCATTGCGCTAGTTGGCATGTCCGGCGGAGGCAAGAGCACGCTGGTCAATCTCGTCCCAGAGTTTTATCCCGTATCCGAAGGCCGCATCTTGCTCGATGGCGTGTCTATCGCTGATATTGCGCTGACCAGCCTGCGTGCCCAGATGGCGATGGTCAGTCAGAACGTGGTTTTGTTTGACGACACGGTTGCAGCGAATATCGCCTATGGTGATGATCATCCTGATCGTGCGCGTATTGAGGCTGCTGCACAGTCGGCTCATCTCAGTGAGGTGATTGCGGCATTACCTGAAGGTCTTGATACGCAGATAGGTGACAATGGTATGCGTTTATCAGGCGGTCAGCGGCAGCGGCTGGCGATCGCCCGGGCGATTTACAAAAATGCGCCGATCTTGATTCTTGATGAAGCCACGTCGGCGCTGGATACCGAATCTGAGCGCGCTGTGCAAATGGCACTGGATACCTTGATGCAGGGACGAACCACGCTGGTGATTGCGCATCGTTTGTCCACGATTGAGCATGCTGATCGCATCGTTGTTTTGCAAGATGGTCGGATCGTAGAAGTCGGTAGCCATACTCAACTGCTTACAGCTAACGGCGCGTATGCCCACCTTTATCACTTGCAGTTTTCAAGAGAATCTTGATGATTAACGATGCGTTACCTATTTTTCGCTTTCTATTGCCCGAGATTGTAGATATGCCTATCGATATTCGAGAAAAAATTCTCGCTGTACAAGAAAAAGTTGGGGTTGTGTCCAATGTATTCCTCGTACTTGCTAATCGGTCTGAAGAGTTTCGGGTGTTCTCTGAATATCACGTGCGCTAATGCCAAAGGAAAGTGGTAGCCTGAGCAAGGCAGACCGCGAAATGATTGTGATTGCGACCAGTACTAAAAGTAACTTTCTTTACTGTGTGGTTGCCCATCGGGCCTTATTGCGCATATATGCAAAAAATCCGCTGACAGTAGATCAGGTAGCGGTTAATCATCACAAGGCGGATATCGCGCTCAGACAAAAAGCTATGCTGGATTACGCGATCAAGATATGCCTAGATTCGCAGTCAATTACGAATTTCGACCATGTTGCGTTGCGTATGCACGGATTTGATGATCTGGATATCTGGGATATTGCTGCGATTACAGCATTTTTTGGATTGTGGAACCGGATGACGAATGTGACATCGATGCGGCTGAATGCGGAGTTTTATTTGATAGGGCGGCTCTCGAGAGTAAACCAAATGTATGCCGTTTTTAGTAATACTGAGAATTTTTCGGTTTTTATTTTTTTATAATGTGTACGGAATACATGGGAGTAGTATGAGCGATCGAAGTTGCGGATAATGGCTAATCGATACTGCTTATTAAAAAAATGGATGAAATTGGCTTAAATTATCTCAAAACTTAAGCATAATCTTTAGATGAGAATTCGCGAAAATTATTCAGTGGTAAGCGAAAATTGAAAATTCTTGATATTGAACATTGATGAAGACAATCATCGTCACTGGCGGCGCTGGCTACATTGGCTCTCATACGTGCAAATGGCTTGCATCGCACGGGTATCTTCCGGTTTCTGTCGACAACCTCTCTACCGGTTTTACGGAGGCGGTGCAATGGGGGCCTTTGGAAGTACTCGATTTGCGAGATACTTCAGCATTGACGGAGGTAATGCGTCGTTACAGTCCGGAGGCTGTGGTTCATTTCGCTGCATTTTCTGCAGTAGGTGAATCCGTTCGCGACCCCTTAAAGTATTACGACAATAACATCGGTGCCACGCTTTCACTGGTATCTGCTATGCGTGCCGGTTATGTAAATAAAATAGTCTTTTCCAGCACGTGCGCCGTATATGGCTTGCCTGATGTTGTTCCAATCAAAGAATCGTCCCTGCGTAATCCGATCAATCCGTATGGGCGTTCCAAGTTGCTCATTGAGAATCTCCTCGAAGATCTGTCGGCGTCCTCTGACTTGTCCTATGTTTCGCTGAGATACTTTAATGCAGCAGGTGCTGACCCTGATGGAAATTTAGGGGAACGACATGATCCTGAGACTCATCTGATCCCACTTGCGATTCGGGCTGCGCTTGGAGGTTCGCCGCTATCTGTTTTTGGTAGTGATTTTCCGACGGCTGATGGCACAGCAGTGCGGGATTATATTCACGTTAATGATCTGGCTTCGGCACATAAACTTTCAATCGATTATTTGCTAAACGGTGGTGGTTCTATCGCGCTCAATCTCGGTACGGGATGCGGATACTCGGTTAGAGAGATTTTGAGTGCACTCAATGCGATGGGTAATGAAGTACCAACGATTGACGCGCCGAGGCGTGATGGTGATCCCGCTGAGCTCGTCGCAGATTCCTCGCTGGCGGAATCTATTCTTGGATGGCGGCCAGAGGCTAGTAATTTAAATCACATTCTGGAAACGGCGGTCGCTTGGCATCGCCAGCGTGGCTGATTCACTCAAGAAGCTCGTATCAAGCCAACGGTCCTACCAAGTAGCCGCGCAATGTATTTTGGCTGAGGTACCAACAATCTCAACGGCAGCGACAATAAAGCCAATCCCAGCGTCTTCCATCGCAACCAGTTTGCTTTTTTCCCATGTTTTTTTTCAAATAAAATTTTTGATTGTGCATGATGGAAACCGCGCAAAAACTCGGACAGCAGCGGTGCCGGCCCTTTTACCGAGCCGCGCGATAAATGTTTTAATTTGACCTGGGGTACGACAACCATCGGAAGTTTTTTGTTGAATGCGCGTTGCGAAAGATCTTCATCTTCGTAATACAAAAAGAAATCTTCATCAAAGAATCCGATTCGCTGCATATTTTTCATATTCAGAAGTATGGCTGCCCCGCATAAAAATCCAACGCAGCAGGGTCCGTCGGCGCCACAACCTTTTGAAACCCATTCAGAGCCGGGCCACCGATAGTTGATTTCATCCGCGTCGTTTCTGTCTATGAGTTGCGGCGCGACCATCGCGGCATCTGGAAATTGCTCAGCAGCCAGTATCATTTTTCCAAAAAAATCAGAGTCAGGTAAGGTGTCTGGATTTAATATCAGAGCGTATGGGGTGGTGGTTTGTTGGAGTGCGCGATTGTTAGCCGCTCCAAAACCTTTGTTTTTATCGTTCGATAACAACTGTGCGTTTGGAAATAATTCCGTGATTTTCTTTGCGGTGTTGTCGGTGGACGCATTGTCCACAAAAATTAAATGAGGTAACCCTTTTAATGATGGTGCGAGAGCTTCCATGCAATGGGCGCTGTTATACGTAACGATAATGACCGTCAGTGAATCCAGTGGGTTTTCTTGAAAATGAGTGGCAGTCACGTGTCAGATTTTGCTGTTGGATAAGGTAGACTTCAGGGCTGAGACCGATCAGGAAATTCAGTATGTCTTTGC
>CAMBJI010000061.1 GCA_945867725.1 Bordetella parapertussis | reverse complement strand
CTCAACGATAAAAAAAGCAAGGGAGGCGTATTCCACAAACTTTAGTCTCACCCGTTTAGGTCAGTGAAACAAGGGCATGCAATCGGTGCGCTCAACCTATCCACTTGGTGACGGTTACCAAAAGCAAGAGCAAGACCCAGAGCAGTAGCGCCCGCCAGATCAGGCCAACCGCACTTTGCAGGGCGCGTTGTGAAGGCGCATCACCGGGCAATATGTCGATATCAGGCGTCGAAGGTTCGAGTGCCGCGATGTCCACACCGGGCAGTTCTGGTGCATATTCGGCAGGCGTCCCCAAACGCACGCCCATCGCACCACCGCCGGCAGATAGCAGAATACCCGTCGATTCATTCACCCAGCGTCGCGCAAAATTACGCCAGGCATAAATGGCATCCTCGAAATTCCCGACAATCGCAAACGCAATGGCCGTCAACCTGACGGGCACCCAATCGATCCAGTAAAACGCTTTCAACGCAAAGCTGCCGAAGGGTTCATTGCGCAAATGTTCAGGCGTATTCCATGCGCGCGCCAAGTACTCGGCAACGCGATAAAGCACTGCACCGGCTGGCCCCATGGGCATCAACAGCCAGAAAAATACACCAAACACATGACGATGCGTGGTGATCAGCGCATTCTCAACCGCTAACCGGGAGATTTCCTGGGCATCGAGTTCCAGCACATCCTGCCGCGTCCATTCGGCCAGCAGACGGCGTGCTTCGGTGAGATCACTGTTATCAAGCGCTACCTGAATGGCGGTGAAATAGTGACTGTAATGCCGAAAACCCAGTGTGAGATACACAATCACTATCGTCCATGCCAACTGCGCGATCGGACCGGCCAGCGCACAGAGCCAATAGATCAGCAGCGTCGGCAGCACCAGTGCCAGCATCATCACCAGCCAAGCCAGACGTCCATGCTCGGCACGACCGGCATTGAAGCTGTGCTCGACTCGCGCTGCCAGCACCACAATCCAGCCGTAGATGGGATTGTCTGCCCTGAGCGGCCTGAACTGCTCGATCAGCAGTACAAAGAAAATGGAAAAAAGAGTCATTGCTTGTTCTGGATAAACAGACAACCCGTAAGATAGCTCAGCAGATGCACAGAATCAAACCGTACCCTAACAATCGTCGGCAAATTTTTCATTTGGATCTTTATGCGCGCAGAAAATGGTAAAGGTTGCGCAGCTTGGCGGCCGTGGCACCCCAAATAAAGTACTGCCCAAAGGGTATCGCATAAAAACTGCGGCGACCCGGACGATTCGGAAATTCGGCACTGCGGCGCTGATGGTTAGCGCCATCCATCAGAAAATCGAGCGGCACTTCAAAGATTTCCGCGACCTCGAACACATCAGCGGCCAGCTCAAAGGGTGGCTGAACCAGCGCGACCACCGGCGTGACACGAAAGCCCGTACCCGTCAGATAGTCGGGCAAGGTGCCAATAACTTCAATGTGCTGTCGGGATAGGCCAGTTTCCTCTTCCGTCTCGCGCAAGGCCGTCGCGATCGGGTCGCGGTCTTCAGGATCAACCCGACCGCCGGGGAAACTGATCTGCCCCGCGTGATCGGTCAGATGGGCCGTGCGCAGGGTGAGCAGCAGGCTCATGCCCTGCGGCCGATTCACCAGCGGGATCAGCACAGCGGCCGGCACGGCATCCGGCGGTAATTCACGCCACGCGGCATCTTCGGTAAATTCCGGCGTCCAAGGCAGGGACTGCGTGAAGCGCTCGCGCAGCCAGACAGTACTCAGGCGAAGCGCATCAACCGGTGCTTCACCAGCGATGGCATCGATGCTTGCCTGAGTAGGATCGAAGATAGGTGTTTTCATAGGGAGCAAAGAAAAAGGGCACACACGGTGCCCTTTTTAACTGACGCGCTTGCCTGATTACTCCGATGCCGCAGCCGTTACGCGACGGTTCGGCAGCTTCTCGCGAATACGCGCGGATTTGCCCGAACGCTCACGCAGGTAGTACAACTTGGCGCGACGCACATCGCCACGACGCTTGACCTCGATCGATGCGATCAACGGCGAGTACAGCTGAAACGTACGCTCAACGCCCTCACCTGAGGAAATCTTGCGAACGATGAAGTTCGAATTCAGGCCACGATTACGACGGGAGATAACAACACCTTCATAAGCCTGCACGCGCTTACGGGTACCCTCGACGACGTTGACATTCACGATCACGGTATCGCCGGGAGCGAATACAGGAATGTTTTTACCCAGACGGGTGATTTCTTCTTGCTCGAGTTGCTGGATCAGATCCATTTTTAAGCTCCTTGACCATCTTGCCGGCGCCTTGTCATGCTTGCCCGGTAGAGGATGGGGTTAACAAATTCAGGCCTGGGCCTGTCCTACCTCTTTGAACTACGCGGACGTCGTTATTTACTTCGCCCATTTTGACTACTTTTACTTCAACTTAATCTTTTGCAAAACCGCTTCATCCGCCTTGCCAAGCAATCCGCTCTGACGCGCCTTCGCGATCAAGTCAGGTCGCTTTTTCATGGTTGCCTGCAATGCCTGCTCACGCCGCCATTTTGCAATCTCGGCGTGATGACCACCGAGCAGCACCGCCGGCACTGCCTGACCTTCGTAGACTTCAGGCCGCGTGTAGTGAGGACAATCCAGCAAGCCCTGCACAAAACTGTCTTCAACTGCCGAGTCCTCATCATTGAGAACACCGGGCAATTGCCGTATCAGCGCATCCATCAGCGCCATCGCGGGCAGCTCACCACCTGACAACACGAAATCGCCGAGGCTGATTTCTTCATCCACACAACGGTCCAGCAAACGCTGATCCACTGCTTCGTAGCGACCGCACAACAACACCAGTCCTGGTGCCTTCGTTAGCTGCATCACCTTGTCGTGATTCAGCGGCACGCCCTGCGGCGACAGATAAACCGTGCGCGGCTTGGTTAGACCCAGTTGTTGTTGCCTCTGACTTGCTGCGACGATCGCTGCCTCCAAGGGGGCTGCCATCATCACCATCCCGGGACCACCGCCATAAGGCCTATCGTCTACCGTGCGGTGATTGTCGCTGGTGAAATCCCGCGGATTCCATAGCGACAGTCCAAATCTTTGCTGCTCATAAGCCCGCCGCGTGATACCCGACGCGGTCAGCGCTGAAAACATTTCGGGAAAGAGCGTGATCACATCAAACTGCATACGCTGCACTCCCATGGTGACGGGCATCTACGCCTCGCCATCATTACTTTTACCAGACCCGGCGCACGTTAATAATCGCGCTCCCAGTCCACTGTTATCTTTTTGCCCGACTGATCTACTGAAGCAATAAATTGATCTACAAACGGAATCAGCAGTTCCGGCGCGCGGGGCTCTACGCCAGCCGGCGACGCGACCCTCAGGATAGGATGTGCGCCGTTATCCATGAGTCCGACAACTTCACCCAAGGGCTCACCCCGGAGGTTTGCTACCTGATGGCCGATCAGATCGACCCAATAAAACTCATTTGTTTCCAGTGCCGGAAAATGTGCGCGGCGAACATGAACTGTCGCTCCCTGCAGATTTTCTGCGGCCTCCCGGCCTTCGATGCCCATCAAGTGCGCCACCAGATCTTCACCTTGCGCACGCACTTGAAGAACTTCTACGTCATGCATTTCTGGCTTGTCCAACCACCAGCTTTTAGCGCTGAGCAGCGAACTGGCTTCAGGGGAGTAAGTGCGGAGACGTATCCAGCCAGCGATACCAAAGGGACCAGACACATGGGCCACCAGAACCAGATCGTCGGGAACCGGAATTCCCGAACCGCCTTGCAAACTCACATCAGGCAGCTTTTTTGCCAGCTGCTTTGACCAGACGCTCAACGGTCGGCGAGAGCTGTGCGCCCACGCTTTGCCAATGAGTCAGGCGATCCTGCTTGATGCTGAGTGTTTCAGCAGCGCCGGAGGCAACCGGATTGTAAAAACCAATACGCTCGATGAAACGACCATCGCGACGATTGCGCGAGTCGGTTGCAACGATGTTATAAAACGGGCGCTTCTTGGCGCCACCACGGGACAGACGAATTACGACCATGATCTTCTCGACAAAAGGGGTACGGACACAGGAAAAGACCGCGATTATAGCGTTTTTCACCTGCCGGTAACAAGTTCTCAAACGATCAATTGCCTGAGAGCGGCCGCTGGCGCACACTCTCAGCTTTTCGGGTATTCCCAACAAGGGAAATAATTACATTTTTACTATGGAATCCATGGAATCGAAGCCTGCCGATATCGGCCCCGTAGCCCATAAAAACAAGACCGTGGCTACTTTTCTCGCACTTTTACTGGGTTCTATCGGCCTACACCGTTTCTATTTGGGCGGTTTGAGCGATCGCTGGGGCTGGCTGCACGCAGTCAGCTTGCCGATGTCAGCATGGCTGTTGTTATCAAATCCAGAACTACCTCTACTGGTAAACACCCTGCCCCTCGTGATCTCGTTGCTCACGGCTAGCATTGAGACTTTTGTGTTGGGTCTGATGCCCGATGAGAAATGGGATGCGCGCTACAACCCAGCCTCCGGCATTACGTCGGATAGCCGCTGGCCGGTTGCGCTGATGATGGTGGTGAATCTGTTTTGTGGGGCGACACTGCTGCTGGCAGTGTTGGCGCGCGGATTCGACCTTATGCTGACCGGCGGTGCTTACGGCTGAGCGCCGCAATGCCGATCAGCATGACGAAACGAGGTCAGAACTGTTCTTCGGCCAATGCCAAAACCCCGGCGCTGCCTTCAACGATAGCAGCCCGCGAAGCCTCAGCTTGCGACAGGAAATGGTCAGCAAAGAAACGCGCGGTACCCAGCTTGGCGCGGTAAAACCCAACATCACCCTCAGCTGCATCGATTTTGCGCGATGCGACCAGCGCTGCACGCGCCATCTGCCAGCCACCAAAAACAACCCCCGCCAATTTCAGATAAGGCACGCTGCCGGCAAAGGCCGCTTTGATATCGGATTTAGCAGTCGTTGCAATGTAATCCACCACGTGTTCGAGGGCCACACTAGCCGCTGACAGGCGCTTGTGTATGGCTTGTAAATCGTCAGATTTTGCGGTGGCAAGTTCTGCTTCCGTATGACGTATTTGAGCAATGATGCTGCGTGCCAGTGCGCCACCATCGCGCATGGTTTTACGACCCACCAGATCATTGGCCTGAATTGCCGTCGTGCCTTCGTAGATGGTGAGAATGCGCGCATCGCGATAATACTGCGCAGCACCGGTCTCTTCAATAAAGCCCATCCCGCCATGTACCTGGACACCGGTCGATGCCACATCAATAGACAACTCGGTAGACCAGCCTTTGACGATGGGCACCATAAAATCGTAGAACGCCGCATTCGCCTTGCGCGTCGCCTCATCCGCATGATGGTGAGCCGCATCGAAGGCAGCAGCAGTCACATACGACAAGGCACGTGCGGCCTCGGTCTGGGCGCGCATGGACATGAGCATGCGACGCACGTCAGGATGTTGAATGATCGCCACCGGTCCGGCCGATCCGGCGAGATCGCGTGATTGCACGCGGTCTTTTGCATACGATACAGCCTTCTGATACGCCCGCTCTGCCACCGCAATACCCTGCATGCCAACAGCAAAGCGAGCAGCGTTCATCATGATGAACATGTACTCGAGACCGCGATTTTCTTCGCCAACCAAATGCCCAATCGCACCGCCATGATCTCCAAATTGCAGCACGGCCGTCGGGCTGGCCTTGATGCCCAGCTTGTGTTCGATGGAGACGCAATGCACATCATTACGCGCACCGACTGAGCCATCGGCATTGACCAGAAACTTCGGTACGATAAAGAGCGAAATACCTTTCACTCCCTCAGGCGCATCAGGCGTGCGCGCCAGTACGAGATGGACGATATTCTCGGCCATGTCGTGCTCACCGTAAGTGATGTAGATCTTGGTGCCGTGAATCTTGTAGCTGCCATCACCCTGCGGCACTGCGCGCGTGCGCACGAGTGCGAGATCCGAGCCGGCCTGCGGCTCGGTCAGATTCATCGTGCCAGTCCACTCACCCGAAATGAGTTTTTCAAGGTAAGTTGATTTTTGTTCGTCGCTGCCGGCAGTCATCAGCGCTTCAATCGCGCCATCAGTGAGTAAAGGACACAGAGCAAATGACAAGTTCGCTGAATTGAGCATTTCGATGCACGGTGTGGCCAGCAGTTTGGGCAAGCCCTGACCACCAAATTCCACGGGATGCTGAACACCTTGCCAGCCCGCCTGACCAAAGGCTTTGAACGCCTCCTTGAAACCCGGCGTGGTGGTGACCTTGCCCTCATGCCAATGGCTGGGCTCACGATCACCAGCCCAGTTCAGCGGCGCCACCACTTCAGCGCAAAACCGCGCGTTCTCTTCAAGTACCGCCTCTGCCGTTTCGGGCGTGGCATCCTCACAGCCGGGCAGTTGGCTGATCGCCGATAGCCCCGCCAGTTCGTTCATCACGAACACCATGTCTTTCATTGGTGCGACGTAGCTCATGCGATCCCCTGGAAAAAATATTTAATGGTGCTTTGGCCGGACAATCCGGCCAGACAATCAACCAAGTTCTTTGACCAGCGCCGGCACAGCGTCGAACAAATCACCAACCAAACCATAATCTGCAACGCTGAAAATCGGCGCCTCAGGATCTTTGTTAATAGCCACGATAGTCTTTGAATCTTTCATGCCGGCCAAATGCTGGATCGCGCCGGAGATACCCACGGCAATGTACAACTGGGGCGCAACAATCTTGCCCGTCTGCCCCACCTGCCAATCGTTAGGTACGTAGCCGGCGTCGACGGCGGCGCGCGAGGCACCCATTGCAGCGCCAAGCTTGTCGGCGAGCGGCTCGAGAATCGCGAAATTTTCAGCGGATCCCATGCCACGACCACCGGAGACGATCACTTTGGCAGCCGTCAGTTCAGGTCGATCCAATTTCGCCAGCGCGCGCGATACGAAGGCCGATGTGCCCGCATCAGCAACGGCGCTGATTTTCTCAATCGCTGCATTACCGCCCCCAGGGGCTGCATCAAATCCTGTCGCGCGCACTGTGATCACTTTGATGGCATCAACCGACTGCACGGTCGCAATCGCGTTACCCGCGTAAATCGGACGCTCGAAAGTATCCGGTGACTCGACTTTGGTAATTTCGGAAATCTGACCCACATCGAGGCGAGCTGCAACGCGAGGCAAAATGTTTTTGCCATAGGCAGTCGCTGGAGCGAGGATATGTGTGTAAGAAGCAGCGATTGCGAGCGCCTGTTCGGCGATATTTTCGGCGAGCCCATTAGCAAACTGCTCGCCTTCGGCGACCAGTACTTTGCTCACGCCAGCAAGTTGCGCAGCAGCCGCAGCGGCAGCATCGCAAGCCTGGCCCGCGATCAGAACGTGGATTTCATCACTGCAGCGCGCTGCTGCGGTGATCGTGTGCGCAGTGCTCGCCTTGAGCGAGCCATTATCGTGTTCAGCAATAACAAGTGCGGCCATGAGAGTGTGTCCTTAATCGTTCAGATGACTTTGGCTTCGTTCCTGAGTTTCGCCACCAGCGTAGCGATATCAGGGACCATGGTGCCCGCAGTACGTTTGGCGGGTTCGACAACTTTGAGTGTCTTCAGGCGCGGCGTCACATCGACACCCAGCGCGTCGGGCGTCATCACATCCAGTGTTTTTTTCTTGGCCTTCATGATATTCGGCAGAGTCACGTAGCGGGGCTCATTGAGCCGCAAATCGGTCGTGACGATGGCGGGAAGGCTGAGTGACAGTGTCTCAAGACCGCCGTCGACTTCACGCGTGACGATAGCTTTGCCATCTTCGATCACGAGCTTCGAAGCGAATGTTGCTTGTGGCCAGCCCAGCAATGCGGCGAGCATTTGTCCCGTCTGGTTGCAGTCATCATCAATCGCTTGTTTGCCTAGGATGATGAGTTGAGGCTGTTCCTTGTCAGCGATCGCCTTAAGCAATTTGGCTACGGCAAGTGGCTGCAGGTCTGCATCGGTTTCGGCCAGAATCGCGCGATCCGCGCCAATGGCCATGGCTGTTCGCAATGTCTCCTGACATTGTGTAACACCGCAGGAAACAGCGATCACCTCGGTCGCCTTGCCGGCTTCCTTCAGACGCATCGCTTCTTCGACGGCGATCTCATCAAAGGGATTCATGGACATTTTGACATTGGCGATATCGACGCCCGTGCCATCGGATTTCACGCGTACTTTGACGTTGTAGTCGACCACGCGCTTGACTGGAACCAGTACCTTCATGGGAATCCTTGGGAGCAAATTGACGTTAACGTAAAGCGCGATTATAGATAAGAAAGACCCGTCGCGCAAAATTTACGCACGGTCGTTCGGTTATGTGGAAAAACTGCGTCGGCTTACATCGGTTTACTTGCGCTTGAGGAAAAATGTAAATTCCTTGTTCGCCTCTTCATGGCCCAGCAGTTCATTGCCCGTTTGGCGAGCAAACGCGCCAAAGTCGCGCACCGAACCCGGATCGGTGGCCAGAATGCGCAGCACATCACCGCTTTGCATGTCGGCCAGCGCTTTTTTAGCTTTCAAAATAGGCAGCGGGCAGTTCAGTCCGCGTGCATCTAGGTCTTTTTGAAATTCCATCGCGTTTTTCTCAGCACATTATTCATCGGCGGGCGCTTGCGTGCCCCAATCAAGAAACTCCGGCTCCAGTCCGCGGGCCCGCATCCAGTCCGCCATCGCGTAGCCCGTGCCAGCCCGCCAAGGGCGCAGTTTCTCAGGCGATACGAGACGAACTTCCACCAGTTCAGGCGAGAGCCTAATCTCGCCCGACGCCTGTACGTGATAGGCAATGATCAGCTCATTCTTGCGGATAAATTCATACACGCCGATCAGGGTCGTTGCCTCGGCATGCAGACCAGTTTCTTCTTTCAGCTCCCGAGCCACACCCTGCTCCGGCGTCTCGCCACGCTCCATGAAGCCGGTGATCAGCGCAAAATTTTTCGGGCCCCAGGCGGCATTGCGGGCCAACAGAATCTTTCCTTCGACCTCCACCAGCGCCGCGAGGACAGGCAGCGGGTTATCCCAGTGCGTCCAGTGACC
>CAMBJI010000060.1 GCA_945867725.1 Bordetella parapertussis | reverse complement strand
TACGATAGGCCGCGCACAAAGTACCGCGTGGCCTAGACCAAGCGCCTGCGGCTGGCGGATGTACATGCAGTTCACCGATTTCGGTATGACCTCACGCACCAAATCCAACAGCTGTTGCTTGCCTGCTGCTTCAAGTTCAGCTTCAAGTTCATAGGCTTTATCGAAATGATCTTCAATCGCGCGCTTGTTGCGGCCGGTGATGAAGATCATTTCTGTGATGCCCGCTTCGACGGCTTCTTCAACCGCATATTGAATCAGCGGTTTATCGACGATTGGCAGCATTTCCTTGGGCTGCGCTTTGGTGGCGGGTAAAAAGCGACTCCCTAAACCGGCCACAGGAAATACAGCTTTGCGTATGCTTGTCATGTCGTTTGCTCCAATAAATCCAGTAATCCTGCTTCATCAAGGATGGCCACACCGAGTTCTTCAGCCTTCGCGAGTTTGCTGCCAGCTTCCTCGCCGGCGACAACGTAACTTGTTTTTTTAGACACCGAGCCAGACACCTTGCCGCCCGCTGCTTCTATCATCGCAGCGGCTTCGTCACGTTTGAGCGTTGGCAAGCTTCCCGTCAACACAAAAGTTTTACCCGCCAGATGCTGAGAGCGCTGCTCGGGCTCGCCCTCTTCCCAATGTATACCGGACGCGCGCAATTGCTCGACCAGCTCACGATTGATGGTGTCATGCAAGAAGCTCAAAATACTTTGCGCAACAACTGGCCCGATATCATCTACCGCGAGTATCTGTTCCTCCGTCGCATCCAGCAGTGCATCAAGATTACCGAAGTGCTTTGCGAGTGATTTGGCAGTGGACTCGCCCACATGGCGAATACCCAGTGCATAGATGAAACGTGCAAGCGTCGTGGATTTGGATTTTTCCAGCGCGTCGATCAAATTTTGTGCTGACTTTTGCGCCATGCGATCCAGTTCGGACAGCATCACGAGACCCAGCTTGTAAAAATCTGCAGGCGTGGTCACCAGACCGCGATCGACCAGTTGCTCGACCAGTTGCTCGCCCAGGCCTTCGATATCCATCGCACGACGCGACACAAAATGCAGCAAGCCACCTTTGCGTTGAGCCGCGCACATCACCCAGCCACCGGAACAACGCGCCACCGACTCTTCTTCTGGTCGCACGATCGCGGAACCACAAACAGGGCAATGAATCGGCATCACGAATTCGCGTGCTGCCGCAGGGCGGCGCTCAAGCACATTAGCGACGACTTCAGGTATCACATCTCCAGCACGGCGCACGATGACGGTGTCACCGATACGGATATCCTTGCGCCGTACTTCATCTTCATTATGCAATGTCGCGTTGGTGACGGTGACGCCACCGACTGAAACCGGTGCCAGTCGCGCGACAGGCGTCACGGCACCGGTGCGACCGATTTGCACGACGATATCCTGCACCACTGTGGTGGCTTCTTCTGCGGGAAATTTATGGGCCAGCGCAAAGCGCGGTGCACGCGACACGAACCCAAGCGTGCCTTGCTGATCCAGACGATAGACCTTGTAGATCACGCCGTCGATTTCATACGGCCGTTGTGCACGCTTGGTGCCACTGGATGCAAAAAACGACAGCAAGCCATCTGCACCAGACACCACAGCGCGCTCCGCGCACACCGGCACGCCCATGCTGCTATACCAATCGAGCAATGCTTCATGGGTGGCGGGCAGCGCTGCACCTTCCAGATGACCAATGCCATACGCAAAAAAACGCAAGCTTCTTTGTGAGGTAATGCGTGAATCCAATTGCCGCAAGCTGCCTGCCGCTGCATTGCGAGGATTAGCGAATTCTTTTTGTCCAGCATCGCGCTGACGTTGATTAAGTCGCTGGAAGTCTGCCTTGAACATCAACACTTCGCCACGAACATCCATCACCTCGGGCAAGCTGTCACCCTGCAATCGGAGTGGTATCGAACGAACGGTGCGAATGTTGGCCGTGACATCTTCGCCGGTATAACCATCACCGCGCGTGGCGGCTTGTGTGAGCACACCTTTTTCATAGCGCAGATTGATAGCTAGGCCATCGAACTTGAGTTCGCAGGCATAGCGGACTTCGGTATCGCTCTCCAGACCGTCGCGCACGCGCTTGTCGAAGGCTAGAATTTCTTCATCTGCAAAGCCATTGTTAATCGACAGCATGGGCACGTCATGCGCCACCTGCGTGAATTCAGGCAGCGGCGCACCACCCACGCGCTGCGTGGGAGAGTCTGGTGTGATGAGTTCGGGATGGGTGGCTTCGAGCGACTGAAGCTCGCTGAACATGGCATCGTATTCCGCATCAGGAATGCTGGGATTGTCGAGCACATAGTAGGCATGGGCGTGCCGATGAAGCTGGGCATGCAACCAATCAGCGCGTGTGCGCCAGTCTGCAGCATCCGGCCCGGTGGCTGCATCGCCACCGAACAGATCGTTGTGGGACATCAGGCAAACAGACGATGGGCCAGATGCGAGCCTGCGGTCACACCTGCCTCTTCCATCGCGGTATAGAAAGAGCGCACTTCATTACCGATCGCAGTAAGTGCAGCATCCGACAGTGGCTGTCCCTCGTCATCGACGATACTGCCTGTCAGTCGCTGCGAGAGCGATTTTGCGAAAGCGCTCATCGCGGTGAATGCATCGCGATCGGGCGCCACCAACGACACCGGGAGCAAGAGCGTCAGCAGTTTGCTGATCTCGCCAGATGCACTCGGATTGGTATACAAAGAGAACAGCATGCCACCCTCGCCATCAGGCATCACCAGCATGCCATCGGGACGCTGGTCCATACCCATGCGCTGCAATGCTGGCCGTAAATTCGCGGTCATCCACGTCGGGCCACGGGCTTCAACATTGATGGAGAGCTTGGCATCAAACTCGGTGATGAACTGATGCACTTTGCGCGCCTTGGCCATCACGTCGGGCATGTCGGGCAATTCGGGTTCTGCGCCTAAATCTTCAGAGAGTTGATTGATGCCCGCCACCAGCTCGGAGAATTCGAGCTCGGTCATGTGGCTGCGCCGCGTGGCCATTTGCATGCCGGCTTTGAGCGAAGAATAAATACCGCCAACCGAGACGGGCTCCCAGTCACCGCTTTCGTTTTGCCCAATGACATGCACGGGTTTATTACCGATGAGGTGCAGTGGCTGAAACGCCGCGACCACCTTCTCGCCACGCACAGGACCGAGCAGCGGCATGGGAATGATGCAGTCGATGAACTCATCCAAAGGCAGTGGCTTGATTGCGGGTTCGGCCCGCAAAGCTGGTGGCGGAGGTGGAGCCGAATAAACAGACCCCTCATCATCGACTTCCGCTCCGGGTGGGCTGGCTTTCGCATCCGACCCAGACTCAGCCTCGGTCACGCCGACGGTCTGGACCTGCTCACTCTGCTCACTCTGCTCGACCTGCTCACGCTGCGATGCCGCCTGGGCGAGATCACCCATCAGCACATCTTCATGCGGACTGGAAAATGCGTTATCGACAGATTTTTTGGCGCGCCATTCACGCCATTTGTCATAGAAAAGGACACCAACAATCACGGCGCCACCAATGGCAATCAGGCTAGCCTGAAATTCATTCATAGACGGGACTCCTGCAGGGCTCGCAGGCCTTAGGCCTCAGGCCCGGGAATGGACACAGACTCATCTGGAAAATATTCATTAAGGAAACATTTTAAGCGAACTTGCGCACTTATTGACGCAAGCTTGCCTGCCCGTACTGTTGATCATAATCAATTCCTGCCATGGTTTTATCATTAAGATAACAAATCAAGCAAACCCGCAAGAAAGGATTGTCCATGGCTGAAACCTCGGAAATCAAGCTGCAGGCACTTACCATGCTCTCTCTGAAACCCATGCTTCGACGGCTGCGACTCTGGTGGTACCGACGCGCCGAAGAACACTACCTCATTTGCGCTGCGGTCGAAAACACCCGCGCCCGCGAAGCCGAAGAAAACGAAGCCTACTATCAAAAACGTGCCGCCATGGCGCGTTCGGCTCAGCACTGGTACTAGTCGCCTGTCACGCCTTATAACAAAGCGCGTCCGCAGCGCTTCAATCAATCCAAACCGTCAGCCCAACGCTGTCAGGCAGCTTCAGCCTCGGTGCTCAGGCTGGCGGCCGTCTCCATATCGACCGCCACAATCCGGGATACGCCCTGCTCTTGCATCGTTACCCCGATCAACTGCTGCGCCATTTCCATCGCGATCTTGTTATGCGAGATAAACAAGAACTGCGTCTGAGTGGCCATACGCTTGACCATGGTGCAGAAGCGCTCGGTGTTCGAGTCGTCCAGCGGCGCATCCACCTCATCGAGAAGGCAGAACGGTGCGGGGTTCAGCTGGAAGATAGAAAAGACCAGTGCCGTCGCCGTCAGAGCTTTCTCACCGCCCGATAGCAGATGAATGGTTGCATTCTTCTTGCCCGGTGGTTGCGCCATCACCTGCACGCCTGAATCCAGAATTTCCTCACCCGTCATCACCAACTTGGCATTACCGCCACCGAACAGCTCGGGGAACAATTGACCAAAGTGGTAGTTGACCTTGTCAAAGGTATCTTGCAGCAGATCGCGGGTTTCGATATCAATCTTATGGATCGCATCTTCGAGCGTCGTGATCGCTTCAGTGAGGTCAGCGGTTTGTGCATCAAGGAAATTCTTACGTTCACTGGCCTGAGCAAGCTCATCCAGCGCGGCCAGATTCACAGGACCCAAAGAAGCAATCACGTTATTCAGGCGCGTCACCTCGCCTTGCAGATATGAGGCGCGCATATCGTCAGTGAGTTTCTCTGACAGCGCCGCTTCATCCGCTTCGGCTTCGATGAGTTGCTGCGCGTATTGTTCCTGATTCAATCGCGCGGCCTGTTCTTTCAGTTGCAACTCAACGATGCGATCGCGCATCGGCTGCAGCGCACGGTCAGCAGCCAGTTTGGCTTCGTCCTGACCACGCATGCGCTGCGTGAGCTGATCCAGTTCATGGCGCGCATTAGCCAGCACCACTTCCTGTTCGCTGCGGCGCTCAAGCAAGGATTGCAGACCTGCCTGCGCGGTCTGGTCATCAAGCGACTCCAACTCGAGATTGCCTTGCTCCATGCTCGAAAATAATTGCGCGGACTGTTCGAGTGCGGTCGAAATATTACGTTTGAGTTCTTCGATACGATTTTCATGCGAGCGCTGTGCGAATTCAGCTTGTTGCGCAGCGAGCTCAAACTCGCGCAAAGCTTCACGCGCCAGATTCAACACCTGCTCACGCTCGAGATAGACGGTCTGACCATCTTCATGAGTTTCTTGCACCTGACCGAGCTCGACATCCAGCGTCTCGAGTGCGTTTTCGGCTTCAACCTTGATGTGCTGTTGCTCGGCTTCCTGTGCATCGATTTCCGCCATATCGCTGGCGATCTGAGTGCTGCGCTGACTAAAGCGTTCCTGCACTTCGCTTTGACGCAACAAATCGATTTGCAAGCTGTGCAACGCCTGAGTTACGTCGTCAACTTGTCGTGTGAGTGTTTCCAGACGAGCCGTGCCCTGAGTGAGCGCGGCATCGGCCTGAACAGAACGCTGACGTGCTTCATCAGCAAGCATTTGTTGCGCACGGACCTGACGTACAAGATTATCGATTTCCTGCTGACGCGCCAGCATGCCATCCTGTTCGGAATCAGCTGCATAAAAACGCACTGCAAGACGGCTAATGAGATGGCCTTGACGCGTCACCAGGCATGCACCCGTTGGCAGCTTCGCACGCTCGGCCAACGCCGTTGCTGCATCGTCGGCGACGTACACATGGTGCAACCAATCCTGCATCAACGCGCGCAGACCGGGATCGTTGATCTGCAACAGCGACAAGAGCGGCTTGAGTCCGGCGGGCGCTGCATCCTCTGTCGTGGCCGTGCCAGAAAGAGAGAACAAAGACAGCTTGGCCGGTGGTGCATCGCTGAAAAAAGCTTTGGCCCAGTCCAGATTCGATACCTCGAGTGCACCCGTGCGCTCGCGCAGCACCGACTCCAATGCATTTTCCCAACCGGATTCGATGGACAACTTTTGCCACAAACGAGGCAATTTACCCAGCTCATGCTTCGCAAGCCAAGGTGCAACCTTGCCCTCGGTTTGTACATTTTCCTGCAGCTGTCGGAGCGTATTCAGTCTTGCTTCCAGCTGTGCATGACTTGAATTTTCAGTGTTAACGGTTTCCTGCGCGTTACGACGCTCCTGCTCGAGTTGGGGTTGCCGCTCGCGTGCAGTTTTCAGCGCTTCTCGCGCCGTGTTTAATTCCGCTTCTTTTTCGTCGGACTGAGATTTGAGTGCCGACAACTGCGCCGTATCCGGTGGCGCCAGCATATTTTTTTCTTGCATCAGTCGCTCACGACGCTGGGCGAGACTGCCAAGAATGTTGGATGCATTGCGCTGATGCGCAGATTCGAGCTCAATACGCCGCTGCACCTGCATGATGCGCGAACGTGATTCGGTACTCGCCAACTGCGCAGCCCGCCAGCTTTCTTCAATGGCCGGCAGAGCGCCTTGTTTTTCCTGAACCGCTTGCTGGGCTATCGCCACGCGCTCGCCGTGCATCTCCAAGTCAGTGTCGGCCTGCGCCAGCTCGTCCTGAAATTGCGAACTTTGACGCTGCCACTGATCACGTTGCGCCGAGAGCGAGTTGAGTTGGGTCTGAAGACGCGAGCGCGACTCAATCACGAACTTGATCTGCGCTTCCAAGCTACCGATCTCGGAGTTGGTCTGATACAGCGCTCCCTGAGCCTGGTGCATGCGATCACCCGCCGCATAGTGGGCTTGACGCATGTGCTCGAGCTCGGTCTCGATATGACGCAATCGGGACGTCTGCTCTTCGAGATCAGTTTGCGCCTTATCGATGTCGCGGGCGAATTTTTCCTGCTCGGCCTTGGCTTCGTTCTTGCGCAACAGCCAGAGCAATTTTTGTTTTTCTACTTGATCCGACTGCAGATCATGGAACTTCTTGGCCACTTCGGCCTGTGACTGAAGTTTTTCCAGATTGGCATTGAGCTCACGAAGAATATCTTCAACGCGCACCAGATTCTCGCGCGTGTCTTGCAGGCGGTTTTCAGTTTCGCGCCGACGTTCTTTATATTTAGATACACCTGCGGCTTCTTCCAGAAAAATACGCAGATCTTCCGGACGGGCTTCGATGATGCGCGAGATCATGCCCTGCCCGATGATCGCGTAGGCGCGCGGGCCTAGTCCGGTACCGAGGAAAATATCCTGTACATCACGGCGCCGTACCGCTTGGTTGTTAATGTAATAAGTCGATGTGCCGTCGCGGGTCAGGGTGCGCTTGACGGAGATTTCAGCAAAGCTGCTCCACTGGCCTGCCGCCTTGCCCAGACTGTTGTCAAACAAAAGCTCTACCGAGGCGCGGCCTGCTGGCTTGCGGCTGGTGGTGCCGTTGAAGATGACGTCCTGCATCGATTCGCCGCGCAATTCCGAGGCCTTGGACTCGCCTAGTACCCAGCGCACCGCATCAATGATGTTGGATTTGCCACAACCGTTGGGGCCCACAACGCCGACCAGCTGGCCGGGTACCTGAAAATTGGTGGGGTCGACGAAGGATTTAAATCCTGAAAGTTTTAAAGAAGTTAACCGCACGTTATGAATTTTTCAGTCGGTAAAAACGATAAACCGGACGAGCTGCCGTCCGGCGGTTTCAAAGAATCGCGCCATCATATCATCCGGGAGGCGACCAACCGGCTGGATTGTGGGGTAAAACGGATAGCAATTACGATGCGAGGTGCGCGCAGGTATAATCGGCCGGCATCGAAAATCAGCCGATCAACGGCCCTCAAACGCGTTAAAACCTGCCGATACCCGTGAATCCGCTACTAGAAAAACTGCAGGCTTATCCTTTTGAAAAACTTCGGCGCCTGTTTGCCGATGTGACCCCTGACCGGAACTATCGGCCCATCGGTCTGGGCATCGGTGAACCGAAACACCCAACTCCACCGTTTATCCAAAAAGCCCTGGCCGACAATCTGTCGGGGCTGGCCAGTTACCCGACCACGGCAGGCAGCGATGCCTTGCGCGCCACGATTTGCGGCTGGCTGGAGCAGCGCTACCGGCTGCCCCGATTAGACCCGGGCTGTGAAGTCTTGCCAGTCAATGGTTCGCGCGAGGCTTTGTTTGCCATCGCACAGGCCGTTATTGATCCGTACGCCAAAGCGGTCGTGGTTTGCCCCAATCCGTTTTACCAAATCTACGAAGGCGCCGCGCTCTTGGCAGGCGCTGAGCCTTATTTCGTTAATTCCGATCCGGCGCGCAATTTCGCGCCCGACTTTTCCACGGTACCCGCCGACATCTGGCCACGCGTGCAGTTGCTGTTCATCTGCACGCCGGGCAACCCCACGGGCGCAGTGCTGACTCTGGATGATTGGAAAGAACTGTTCGCGCTCTCCGACAAACACGGCTTCGTGATTGCGGCCGATGAATGCTATTCCGAAATTTATTTTGGCAGCCAAAGACCATTGGGTGCGCTGGAAGCTGCACACAAACTGGGGCGCAAATACGACCGCCTGCTTGCGTTCTCTAGTTTGTCAAAGCGCTCGAATGTACCCGGCATGCGTTCAGGTTTCGTCGCGGGTGATGCGGGCATTTTGCAAAAATTTCTGCTCTACCGCACTTACCATGGCAGCGCCATGAGCCCATCGATTCAGTCAGCCTCGATCGCTGCTTGGAAAGACGAAACGCACGTTGAAGAAAACCGCGCGAAGTACCTCGCCAAATTCAATCAGATCACACCGATGCTCGCCGACGTACTGGATGTCGCGCTGCCCGATGCCGGGTTTTATCTCTGGGCCAAGGTCGACAAGCTCACTTCCATCACCGATACCGAATTCGCGAAGCGCCTGTACGCCGAATATAATGTGACGGTTTTGCCGGGCAGCTATGTCGCGCGTGAGGCGCACGGCATTAATCCCGGCGCTAATCGCATTCGCATGGCGCTGGTGGCTGAAGTCGACGAGTGCCTCGAAGCAGCGCAGCGCATCGTCGAATTCACGCGCAAACTCGCGGCTACCTGATCTTTTATCTCTGCCTTTATCGCAATATTTTTCTCTGCTTTTATTTCTACATTTATCTCTGTTTAAAGAAA
>CAMBJI010000059.1 GCA_945867725.1 Bordetella parapertussis | reverse complement strand
CGCCGTGGAAGATTGAACTTCTTTAACCAGAAGTAACTTTTCATGGCCAGTTCAACTGATGCGAGCGGTAACAACCCGCCACTGTGGGGAAGGGCCCTGCTCGTGTGGGGTTCAGTCGCACTGGCGTCCATTGTCTTGCTGTGGATGTTCGCCTATGTGGAACGCGTGGAAGATCAGAATCAGGCAGAGGTTGATGGAAGGCGGCGCGTTATCAGCCTAACCAACAGTTATGCTAAACAGCTGCAAATTTCTATCGAGAAGATTGATCAGCTATCTCTGCTGATCGCCCGCGTCGCCAGCGCCGGCACAAAGAGCGTCACACGTCATATTTTTCAGGACCTGCCCTCGTATGGCTGGTTCAATCCCCTGCTGATTGACCAATACGGTATCGTCCAAAGTGCCCGCACATCCTCCGCCGTTGGTTTATCGGTTGCAAATACTCGATTCTTTCGGGATCATCGCGATTCAACTTCTACCGATCTAAAAATCAATCCGCTTGAATCGGGTGTGGGTAGCCTCGCAGGCAAGCAAGTTGTTCGATTTTCCCGTCGCGTCAATGACGAACAGGGACGGTTCGCCGGCGTCATCTCACTGAGCGTGCTGCCAGACCAACTGACTGAACTCAGTGAAGTGATCGTCCTAGACATTGGCGATGCCATCGGCGTCAAATATACCAATGGCGACACGCTGCTGCGGCACGATATCGGCCGTGAATATTCACGCGACAATTTTGATATTCTGAGTGGCGCCGATGCCAATCTTAATTTTTCGGAAATCCGTGTGCCGGGCAGCCTGATGTATGTCGGCTGGAAGAAACTAGATAACTACCCATTAGAGGCCGTCATTGCAGTCAACCACAGCAATATCCTGCGCTCTTTTAACGAAAAAAATGATCTGTACACCCTTCTGCAACTAGCAGGTAGCAGTCTGATTGTTTTTCTTTGCCTCACAGGCGGGTGGTTACAATCGCGCCGCGATACGCGCTTATATTATAAGAATCAGGTCACCAGTACATTCCGCCTGGCCGTTGACGCTTCTCGTGAAGAGCTTTACATGTTCTCGCCATTCTTCGAAAAAGGCGGTGGCATGACCGATTTCGTCATTGAAGACTGTAACGGTCAGGCGATGCGCATGTCTGGCACAAATCGAGAAGGGCTGATAGGTAAACGAATCAGTCAGCTTATCAGTGGCGAAAATTTCACTGCTACATTGTTATTCCTACACACAGCAATGAATGATGGATTTGCAGAGAAAGAAGTATTTATTTTTCGGGAAGGCCCAATGAAAAAATGCTGGTGTCAAGCCCGAGCCGTACGCGCTGATCTTGGGCTAGCCGTAACGCTACGCGACATCACCGAGATCAAAGAAAAAGAGAACCAACTCAAACAATTGGCACTCACTGATGCGCTGACTCATTTACCCAACCGGCACTGGATGAATAAAAATCTTCCTGCCATCATAGACACTGCCAAAAAACAGGGCCATCAATTCGCCGTCTTGTTTATTGACCTGGACAACTTCAAAAACATCAATGACACGCTGGGCCACAACGTAGGTGATACCTATCTGCAGGCGGTCGCAAGTACACTACAGCAATCGGTACGCAAACACGATCATGTGCTGCGTCTGGGCGGCGATGAATTCATGATTATGCTGAACGAACTTGACAGTCCCGACGTTGCAGTCGCAATCGCAGGACATCTGCTATCGCAACTGCGCGAGATCGATATCCTGGATGCCAACAACAGCCTGTCTCCACGTGCATCGATTGGCGTAGCCTTTTATCCCGAGAATGCAACGACGCCGGAAGCTTTGGTGCAGGCCGCCGATATCGCCATGTACGAAGCGAAACGATCCGGCAAGGACAGGGTCGCACGCTACTCCAGCGAGATGCTCGATAAATTATCCGATCGCATGAGCATGGAAAGTGCGCTTCGACGCGCTATTCCGGGCGGACAGTTACGGCTTTATCTGCAACCGCGTGCCAGCGCAGCGACCGGTGAGCTAGTGGGATTTGAGGCGCTGGTACGCTGGCAGCACCCAGAACTTGGGCTAGTCTCGCCCCAGCGTTTCATTCCACTCGCAGAAGAAAGCCACCTCATCGTGGAACTGGGTAACTGGGTCGCTGCAACGGCTTGCGAGATACTGGCGCGCTGGCGCAGCATCGGAAAGAAAATCTTCCCGATCTCGATTAATGTCTCGGCACGGCAGTTGAAAGACGCGGAATTCAGAACGCATCTTCAAGCGCAAATGCACAAGTACGGCGTCCATTCGTCAGAGATTGGTGTCGAGCTCACTGAATCCATGACGATCGGTGATGACGATGAAATACAAAACGAACTTCGTCTCCTGGCCGACATGGGTCTGGAACTGATGATTGATGATTTCGGTACGGGTTACTCATCGCTGGCCCGACTGCAAAGCCTGAGTGTCGATGTGCTGAAAATCGATCAGTCCTTTGTCCGCAATCTTTCAGCGGGCGGCGAAGGAATCGTGTTGTGCCAGGCAATGACACAGATGGGCAAAACGCTCGGATTGACCGTAGTGGCCGAGGGTGTCGAAACTACCGAACAATTACAATTACTACAACTCATGGGCTGCGACGAGATTCAGGGCTACATCGCCTCACCCCCGGTGCCGACCGATGAAGCTTTGCAGATGCTCGAGGCCCCGCCCTTCTTTGCGCCGCTGGCTGAAATTCGCGCCTCCAAAGTCGGCGCTCGCTCCCTCACCGCCTGACCACCGGGCCTCCGCGCCGATCAAGTTGGCGTGGCTGTCATTACAATAGGGGGTTTTCTACCTATCCTAACGCTATGAAATATCTTCACACGATGGTCCGCGTCAGTGATGTGGATGCCTCCCTGCATTTTTATCGCGATGCACTCGGACTGGAGTTGGTGCGCCAGTTCGACGTTCCCGCCGGCCGCTTCACCCTGATTTATCTGGCAGCACCGGGCGACCATGATGCACAGGTCGAACTCACTTACAACTGGGATCCAGAAGACTTGGGCGGCAGTCGTAACTTCGGTCATCTCGCCTATGCGGTGGAGGATATCTACGCCGCCTGCGCGCGACTGCAAGCGCATGGGGTAACGATACTGCGGCCGCCGCGAGATGGTCGCATGGCGTTTGTTCGCTCACCCGACAATATCTCCATCGAACTCTTGCAGAGCGGCGCTCCACTCGCGCCGGCCGAGCCTTGGGCCTCCATGCCTAATGTGGGTGAGTGGTAATTCGTTTCAGAACAGGGAATTGACATGCAGTCGGATACAAGCATCGCTGAAGCCAAAGTCTGGCCAGCACATTTCGAGGCAGCTCACATGCCGGGCTCACTGCCAATGGGTGGCGTCATTCCAATGACGCCGATCTTCGCGTTTGAGACACCGGCAGCACCGCTGATACTTGCGCACAAAGCTTCACTGTCACCACAGCGCACCGATATCGAATTGGGTGGACTCCTCGCGTTCATGATCGATGACGTCATTACGCCCGCCGAAGCAGATAACATGGTCGAAGCCAGTGAACGCTTTGGCTACCGCGATGAAGCCCCCGGCATTTCAACACCACCGGGCATGCGCATGAACAAAGCGGTGCATTGGCTTGCTGAAGAATCGCTGCTGGGACCCGTCTTCGACCGCATTGCGCATTTGCTGCCTGCCACCATCGACGGCGGAACACTCTCTCCTGCGCTCAGTCGCCGCATCAACATGTACCGTTACGATGCCAATGACGTATTCAATATGCACACCGATGGCGACTGGCCCGGATACGGTTTGAGTCCCGATCGTCAGCGCATGGTCGAATGGCCTGGGCTACGCTCATGCATGTCAATGCTGCTGTATCTGAATGGGCCTGAAGATGGTATCGAAGGCGGCAGTACGCGTCTGTATCGCCCGGATCGCGGCTGGTTAGATGTCACACCGCGCAAAGGCTCGGCGCTTTTTTTCCGTCACGGCTTTGGGCCACAGAGCGTACTGCATGAAGGTTGCCGCGTCTTTGGCAATGTATCGAAATATGTCGCGCGCATCAATGTGATGTACGCGTGGCGCTAAAAGGGTCTTTCAATGGCCGTCGCAGCAAAGCACTATGTGTATGTGATCGAGCTATCGAAAGATGTGCTCTACGAAGGAAAATTCAAGAAAGCCAACCCGGACTACCAGCCTGGCAAGCCCTGCGTGTATGTGGGCATGACAGGACTGGATCCGGATCTGCGCTTTGACAGGCACAAGGCCGGCATACAGGCCAATAAATACGTGCAGACCTTCGGTCTGCATCTTCTGCCCGAGCTCTACGAAGCGCATAACCCCATGCCCTATGAAGATGCGCGCTACATGGAGGTAGATCTGGGCATACGCCTACGCGAAGCCGGCTTCGGTGTCTGGCAAGCGTAATTACTGCCTCTGATTTGAGAGGCGATCAGCCTCACAACATCGGATATTCCTCGACCAGAATCGGCTGAATGTGCTCGACAAAATTGGGTAGATCAGCAAGCAGCGTTTTGCCTTCCGGGCTCTGCAATGCAGCGTCGAGTGCCTCTTTGGACTCGAACCATAATTCGGAAAAACCATCGAAACCGAATTTTTCGATATCACTGGCAGCGACCAAATTTACCGAGTAACGCTGCATGCCAGGCAATTTCTTGCACAGTTCGGCATGCACGGTCAGCCAGTGGGTCTCGAATTGTTCACGAGTCATGCTTTTTTTGCGCTGGACCATGCCGATGCGCTTGACGCTGCCAGGTTTCATTTTGCCTCCAGAGATTTGTTGTTTGATGCCTATGCATCGAATCGAATGACGCAGTATAAAAAATTCGACGCTGTCATCGCTTCGATATTTACGAATACCCGGTTTGGTTACGGCGCATCAATCATTATCAAAAAATAACAACAATGCAAATCGAATAACATAAAGTCGCAAAATTATTAAAAAATTGACACCGTTATTTTCTTCCGCGCGCTGCAAATTTTGAGGTCTATAATCACACATATCCCGGTAAATCAAAGGGATATCGGTTGCCGACGAAGGCAGCCGATGGGCCTCGCGGTTCACGACACAATGGAGACAGTCATGCATGTGCTATCGATGGAAGATATTGAACTCATCGTTCATATGATCGAGACCGATTCGGCAGTTACCGATTTCAGCAAGCGCCAGAAACAAATCGACAATCTGATCAGGACGGGCTACGTGCGCCCACTGGCGGGTGTATTTGTTTTGACGGAACTCGGCAGAAGAACGGCCAGCTCGCTGCAAACCAAATCCTACGTCCGTTCTAGAGTTGAAACACCGCAGGTAGCAGCGAAGCCGATTGAAGAACCTCCTGCTTTGGAAACAACGGAGGTGCCAGCAAAGCCGATTGAAGAGCCTCCTGCTTTGGAAACAACCCAGTAATACACGGCGCCTAGATAAAACAGGCGCTCTTGCATCAGCGTCTGCCTCGCTCAGCGATCAGAGTGCATGCACGAAGCTGATGAGTGCCTCGCGGTCTTCTTTTTTCATATTGGCGAACTGCTCCCGCGCTTTTTTCGCTTCACCGCCGTGCCACAAGATAGCTTCCAGCACGCTGCGAGCGCGGCCATCATGCAGCAGATCCATGCTGCCATTGACCCTGCGTGACAAGCCCAGTCCCCATAAGGGCGCCGTGCGCCAGTCGCGACCACCCGCCTTGAAGTCAGGCCGGTTGTCTGCCAGTTCATCACCCATATCGTGCAATAGCAAATCGGTATAGGGATAAAACTGTTTGTTCTCGATTTCCTTCAGCATCGGAAATTTACCGGTTTTTAGCTCTGACACGTGACATCCCGTGCAGCCTGCGCCGCGGAATAATTTTTCGCCTTGAATGTATTTGTCACTGTCCGGCGTCGGACGCTTGGGCGCTTCCACACCCGCCAGAAAGAAGGTCACTGCATTCCACGCCTGATCCGTCAGTTCATGCTTACCGGTCGTGTGCGCGTTCTGGCACTGCACCTGCACCTTGGGACAATTCTGATCTTGGTACAGGGTGGAGGTAATACCCATATCACCCATGTGCGCAGCAGCCACCTGCTGTTTGAGCGTGGGTTGATTTGCCTTCCAGCCAAACCGCCCCAGTAGCTGCTTGCCGGTTGCATCATCTTTCACATAATTCGGACGCCCATTGAGTCCCAGCGATTTTTGCTTGGCCGCGAGCGCCAGAATATCGGCTTCGGGTACCGCATCGAGATAACCCATCCCGTACACCACGGGCGTGTTGCGCAATGACGTGAGAGTTTTTTCACCCAGAGGACCAAAAGCCAGCTTCGTGATGCGATTTTGCGGACGGCGCAACTCAACTTCGGTACCGTCTGCCAGAGCCGCCTTTTGCAGCTTCCAATCGATACGCAAATCTGCCTCACCGACCACCGGATTCGACAACGATTCACCATAGATGCCAAATACCTGCAGTTGATTCCCGTACACCGGATGAGGCACGGGCTCACCAAAAGCATCAGTACCGGGCAGTGACAATCGCACGAGCTGCTGAAAACTGGTCTTGCTGGCATCGTCCACGGTCTTGCCGCGACCGCCATTGACGTGGCATCCAATACACGCGCTGGCATGGAAGGTCGGGCCCAGTCCCCACTCGCCATCAATCAGCGGAAAGACGCTCCACGAAGCCTTGAACTGCTTCATACCTTCCTCATAGAGCACGGTGTCGGTGGGACTCAACTCGGCAACGGGCTGAAGGAATATCTGGTCATCAGGTGTGCATTGCTTGGTGGCCGGATTCCAGAAACAATCCCCCGATTCACTCTCGGACAAGGCATTGTGTGCAGCCGCCAGCACCATCACCGTCGTCGCAACCAGCAACAGCATCGGCAAATATTTGCGTGACTTTTTCATGAGCCGTTCCATTCAAGCATTCAGGCGTTCGCGCACTTGCGCAGCAGTGGCCGTTGTACCGCCATTGCGCTCGATACGCGCTCTCGCGGCACGCACTTGTTCCACGTTCGAGATCGGATGACCCAGCGGCGCATCTTCCAGACCCACGCGGATATGACCGCCGTGAGTTACCGCAAAATCTACCAACGGATCAATTTGCACACCCAAGCCTGCGACCATCCACTGCGCGCTGGGCTCCTCAATCCCGAGCAGACGGACGTAAGCTTCCAAAGCCCATTCTTCCGGCGGAAAACCAAAGGTGAAATTATCTGAAAACATCAGCCGATAAACCGGTGGTGTCAGGCCGCTCACCGTGCGACGCAAAGCCGCACCCAAACGCATAAATCCCGGCTCGTAAATCGCATAGGATGGTGTTAGCTTGTGACGATGGCAGAGATCAAGGCCATGTCGAATGTGACTTTCGGGGTTCGAATAAACGAAACCTTGTTTGCCACTGGCGACGTCTTTTCGCGTACTGATATTGGTCGAACCAGGATCGACCACCGACCATTCGATCAGTCCGGCAGTGGCCAGCTTCTCGACCGCGGCATAGCGTTTTTCTGGAGACAGTGCATCCTTGGCGTCAACATCGCCAGCGAACGGCAAGGTACCGTAGCAGATCACATCGACTTTAGCCCGGATACGCTCAATGATGGGCGCGTAAATTTCATAGTCATCGCGCTGGCGCCCGGTGGCAGGGTCATAGGGATGGAAATGAATGATGGAAGCGCCCTCCGCCGCGCACGCGACAGCGTCTTCGACAATCTCGTCGGCGTGCACAGGGATCGCGGGTTGTCGCTCACGCGACCAGGGGCCATTCAAAGCGACTTCCAACCATACCGGATTTTTCATACGTATTTTTTAGCTAATAATCAATAAAAACCATCACCGACACTTTTGATTGCCAAAGTTTTCGGGTGATGCCAATCCATACAGATATCTCGATTTTTCAATCGGTTACAAAGCCAGAGCTTAAATGAAATTTAATGGGCAACCGCTTTCAAAAATGGTACTTTATAGCGCCGATGGCCAGTAAAACAGACAAACAAAAATACTGCGACTGATCAAGAATCGACTACCTTAATCAGTAATCCGATTTTCCAGTCAGGCCATCGCGATTTCAGCAATAAACAAAAATCTACGAAGGAGAAAGGTTTCATGACCAGCGCCACCAGCACCATCCGCCGCAATTTTGCGGGCATTATTCTTGTTCTCGGCAGTATATTCTCCAGCACCACTTTTGCAGCTGGCGCAGTCGAAATGCAAGTCGAATCCATTATCCGGCAGGCTATGGAGGAATACAACCAGTCGATGGAGAATAATGACCCAGCTGCTTGGATTAAATATTTTTCTGATAACGTCAACCGTACGTCCCCGGTTTCCAGCCAGTCGGGCAAAAAAGATTTTTCCGATTACATGGCCGGTGAATACAAAACCTTCAAGGCACGCATTGATGTCAAAAAAATGATCGTCGGCGGTCGCTCAGCAGCCGTTGTCTTTACCTGGGATGCCACCCACCGCAAATCAGGCGACTCGGTCCGTATCGACATGGTAGGTGTTTACGAAATGGGCACCAGCGGGCGCTTTGATTCCGTGGTGTACTACTTCGATCCGGCAAAAGCCGGCAAGCTAATCGCCGACATGAAAGGCAACTGACGAGAACCGGCGACGTGTGTATCACGCCGCCAGTGATTCTGGCATGGCCGGGAGGCCACCAGATCCCTGCAGCCACCATAATAAAATGAGATGCCCATGAAGAACCCTACCTACCCTACCCTAAAAGCGATCATGTCCGGCCTAGTCCTGAGCATTGCGATCAGCCATGCACCGGTCAGCGCAGAAGAAGATCCATTGCTATGCCCCAGCGGGGACCCAAAACAGTGCGCCTACGAGAATGAAAGTTTGTCCCTGTTCGTCAAAGGGACTGACGCCTACGATAAAGGCCGTGAAACCGGTGACCTGAGCGAAGCCCGCAGCATCGCCAGACAACTCATCGATCGCAAAAACAAGTATGGCAAACGCATGATGAAACAGGTCTACGTGCAACTTGCTTTAGGCGCTCACAAAAACTATGTCGAGGCGTATCGCTGGCTGCAGGAAGCGATTACGAATGAAGAGAAATATACCCGCGTGGACATCACCCGTTTACTGGATCAGCTGTCTGAAAAAATGACACCAGAGCAGCTGGCCGAAGCAAAGAAAAAGTAAAGCCGTAAAAATAACACCGCGCAAATAAAAAACTC
>CAMBJI010000058.1 GCA_945867725.1 Bordetella parapertussis | reverse complement strand
CGGCAAGCAAGATGACGGCTTGTTTCTGACCTTGCATTTGCGCAGCGCGCAGAACGCAAAAACCATCGATGTGGTTTAGTCGCGCATAAATTTCGATGGCATCGTATCCATCTTTTGGCGCGCCAACTAATTGCTCGTGACCAAATGCTCGGTAGTCAGTGTTGAGGCTGGCTGATTGAAAATCTGAGGAAAAAAATGTGTAATTATTTCTTCATCCAGAGATAATTTTTGGATTGAATTTTTTACAGAGAAGCATCTACTGTCTTGATTTCCGATTTTGTACGAGTCGCTTTATCTACACCTACCCCATAATTTTCATTCATGAATGAAAATAATTTATCGAGCAGCTCGTAGTTCGCAAGAAATACCTTTCCGACCGATTCGCTACGATAGGTCACGATATCAGTGCTCATCATGTATTCCAAATTAACGCCTACGCTGGACTGAGATAAAGAAGTGATATCCGCCAGTTGCATCTGGCTTAGTCCGATCTCTCCATTAGACACGAGCGCGTTCATGATGAGTAGGCGTTCCTCAAATGAGAGCGATCCCATGAGTTTTGCAAGTTGGCGAGTTTCCATAAAAATTACCTACCTAAAATTGAAGTTGATAGTGAGCAGTAAAATCTAGACAAGGCAATCCTGATCATGATGTTGCTACTTCGACCACGTAGTGGTAGTTGTTAAAGTGGAAAATGCAATCCGGGCGGTTCGTGATGGAAACAGGCAGTTCGATTAATCTAGGCCACTGCATCTTAATGTGCGCGAATCGACATTGCTCTCAATTGATCACGCCTATGCGTTACAGGGTTAAAAAAACTGAGAGGGAGGCGTGGATTAAGCGAAACACAAGGCCTTTATGTCTGAATAATGACAGCAAGCCCCTGATTTTTCAGGCATTGGGTTAATCCTGCCTCAGATTAGGGGATGTCTGAATTAGAATTTTCTCAACGGTGGCGTTCTAAATGAACAAGCCGAGATCTACGGGTAGTTAGGTCGTTGACGCGCTGAAGCAAGCCGGTCAGGTGAGCAATACAACGGGTGGGATTAAGCTTGTTGTTTAGGATGTGACGAAGTACTCGTCATGCAGTCCGAAGATGGAAGCGGATGCATCGGAGCCATTTGTTAAAAATATATAGTCAGATAGCGTGTTTTTTCATCGCACGAGACAGCTTCCTTCGATCGCCAGTACTTCTGCCCCCGTGGCTTGACGAATTCAAAATCACCCGTTTTGACACAAGGCTGGTAACCGATACTGCTAGATTGAAAAAACACAGTGCCTGTGAAGCGAAGAATATTTGGCTCAAACTGAGAAAGTGTCCCCAAGATGCGTAGGTAATCTCGGCTCCCTTTTAACTCCAAGCTCCCGATCACGGCCCATGATCCATCCCCATATTGCGTGCCTTGTATCGTGCCAAATTGTTCTGATCCATTTAATGGGAAAGAAATTTTATGGTTTTCCGAGAAAGTCTGGCCCAGAACCATTTGAGCGGAACTTGAGAGAATCAATATCAAGAAAACTCTAAAAATGTTTTTCATGTGTGTTTTAGTAGGCGATGGTTTTTAAAATTATCTTTAATATTTTTTAGCTATTTACGTCGTTAAGCGTATTGCAATATCAATCGGCCCAATGACTAATTGTTTTCATTCGTCAATCTGCAGACTTTGGACAGCACAATTTCTTAATGCGCCAAAGAACAATTGATCAAAAGGAGCCCATCCAAATGTAGCTTGGCCCTCATCCCTATTTTGTAAGTTCAATTTAACGAACCCATTTTTTTTTGCGACCACAAGGTAGGCCCTTCTATCATTGTGAAGTGTCGCAATTTTATTTTTTTCGAGCTTATCAAAATAGACATCCAAGGCTATCCGTGGCGTTCCTTTTCCCTTGGTAAATTTTGCACCTGGAACATCTAGCGCCCAAGCGCATCCAAGTATGTTTTCATTTTCATTAAAATCTGGGGTATCTTCATTCGCGAAGGTTGATCTACCTGCTAAGGCAAAACAAAAAATTAACGCAAATCCCAAAATGTTAAAAAAAGAAAATTTGAATAAATTTAAAGATGCTTTTCTCATTTTCACCAACTTTTTGTAACGGCTCATTCAGTGTTGGGGCGGAGGTACTTCTGATTTGATCAGTGCCGCTTTTGATTAAACATTTTAGGCGGCAATTTGCTAAGTTTGAAGAGCGAACAGGAAATTAATTTTATGAAAGCAATTGGCGAATTTCCTTGTGCGATCTAAACGTGTTGTCGTTGGGACCTCATGGTTTTAGTGTCAGCGCTTAGCATTTCAAAATACAACGCCTTGACTACTTACCCTGTTTTTCCATTACGCGGAAATACGACATCTCCGTCCCGCGATAAAAAGTCTTGGACATATCGTATATTGCCGGTCAACCGGCTAGGTGAGCTAACTGACCATTCAGTTTCCAATGAGTGAGTTCAAATAGGAAGCTGCGCCATCTGCCGGACTGAGTTTCGGATTAGAGAGACAAAACTTATCAATACTGGCGATAGCGGGTTCAAAGGCTCTGGAATCTTCGTTGTATCGATCTGGCTTTGTTCTTTCAAGGCCTTGATGCGTCAAACTTAGCGGCGCGAGGAAGGCGTTAGTCCAGGTTTTTTTTCTTGAATAGTCTAGATCTGCCCAAGTTTGACAAGTCAGATCACCAAATAAGCTGGCCGCTGTTGAATTAAGAGCCGTGCAAGCGAGCGCTGTCAGCAAGACAAAGGTCCAAAGACACCGCTTACCTTGGTGAGAAAAGGTGAGGTTCACAATAAAAATTATCGTTTTCCGTGAACGACTATTAATTACTCCACCTTCCAATGTCCCGACTTCCCACCCAGCTTCTCCATCACGCGAATATCCGACATCACCATCCCGCGATCAACGGCTTTGCACATGTCGTAAATGGTAAGCAGACCTACTTGAACGGCGGTGAGTGCTTCCATTTCCACGCCGGTTTTGCCGTAAGTCTCCACCTGTGCGTTACACATGATGCTGGCATCGGCTTCTTCTATCGTGAACTCGACAGAGACGCGGGTCAGTGCAAGCGGGTGACATAAGGGAATCAGATCGCTGGTTCGCTTGGCTGCCATGATGGCGGCGATGCGGGCGATACCGAGTACATCGCCTTTTTTTGCAGTGCCTGACGTGATGATGGCAAGCGTCTGCGGCAGCATACGGATGACGCCGCTGGCGATAGCGACACGATGCGTTTCATTTTTTGCGCCGACATCGACCATATGGGCCTGTCCGGTGGCGTCAAAATGCGTGAGGCCGCCGTTATCGTTGGCGGGATTGGGGGGATTTTTAGCTGAGCTCATGCGGGAAATATATCTAAAGAAAGGCACTGCGAACGAAAATTGGTTGCAGGTATCATAGCACCATGAAACCTCGTCTTCGTCCTCCTAGGGGCAGGCCTATATTGCGCCTTTTGGCAGCCGCTGTGCTTGCATTTTCCGCGCCTGCGCTGCTGACACCGTCGGTTTTGCAGGCACAGGCGTTGCCTAATCTGGGTGGAACAGACGGCGAAGAGCTGTCGCCCCTGATGGAGCGCCGGCTGGGCGAGCAGGTGATGAACAACATCCGCCGCGACCGCGACTACGTTGGCGACCCCATCATCCTGGACTATTTGAATCAGGCCGGCGGGGTTTTGCTTTCCTCGAGCTCGGAAGCGCGGGGCGATGCGGGTTATGACTTCATGTTTTTTGCCGTGCGCGATCCTTCCTTGAATGCGTTTGCGCTTCCCGGTGGTTTCATTGGTGTGCACACCGGATTGATTCTGGCCTCGCAATCTGAATCCGAGCTGGCCTCGGTGCTGGCGCACGAGATTGGTCACGTCTCGCAGCGGCATATTGCGCGCATGATTGGCAATCAACGTCAGGATGCTTTGCTGCCGCTGGCGGGTCTGCTGCTGGCTGTGCTCGCGGCACGTACCAGTCCGGACCTGTCGATGGCGGCGATGATGGGCGGTACCGGCTTGGCAGCGCAACGACAGTTGAGCTTCGGCAGAGATGCGGAACGCGAGGCGGATCGGATTGGTCTGAATCTGTTGCGCAGTTCGGGCTTCGAGGTCAATGGCATGGTGGCTTTTTTCGGACGATTGGAAGCTGCCGGCCGCAGTCGCAGCAGTTCTGCGCCTTCCTATTTGCGTACGCACCCACTGACGACCGAGCGTATCGCTGACATTGAGGCACGTATTCGTGACATGCCTTACCGTCAGCGTCTCGACAGTCTTGAGTTTTCTTTGGTGAAGGCACGTGCGCGTGTTTTGCAAGATGACAGCGTGCAGGGATGGCGTGATGCGACGGTAATTTTTACCGAGCAGCTGCAGCAAGGTGTGCGGGCACAGGTCATGGGTGCGCGTTACGGCTTGGCCATGATTGCTTTGCGTCAGAAGGATGCGGCTCGCGCTGGTACGTTGCTCGAAGCGCTGCATGCCGATGTGGCTCGTGAGACATCAGCGTTGTCATCACCGGCCTTGCTCAGTATGGATATTGAATTTCGTCTGGTCAGAGGTCAGGCAGAACAGGCATTGGCGCTGGCGACCGAGGGGCGTAATCGATTCCCGCTGTCGCGCGCGCTGACCATGCAGTATGCGGAAAGTCTGCTGGCGGCGGGCAAGAGGGAAGCGGCTGCAGCGTTTCTGCGCGACCAGTCGCAACTTTATCGCCAAGACGCCGGTGTACAGCGTGCATTGGCGCGAGTGTATGCAGAGCAAGGCAAGCAGGCCTTGCAGCATCTGGCGTTAGCCGAGTTTTATTTTCTTTCGGGTGCCTTGCCCTCGGCGCTGGAGCAACTCAGGATTGCACGCACGTCACCCGATGCGTCGTTTTACGATCAGGCGATAATTGATGCACGCGAGCGTGAATTGCAGGTGGCTTGGCAGGAGTTGTTGGCGCAGACTAAGAAGCGGTGAGTACGCGGATAGATTTCCTATCTTGCAGGGTGTGTACTGGTTTGTAATAAAGACGCTGGATCCCGGCTTTCGCCGGGAGCGAGTGGGGAATTCTGGTCGCATGCGACCCGCCCGCGCAGCAGTCATCACGTGCAGGTGATGACGGTTTAGAAGTCTTGCGCTCGAATGAAGTTTGTCAGGCTAGTTGACCTAAAAATCGTCATCCCGGCGCAGGCCGGGATCCAGTGTCTTTCGTCACACACCAACAGCCAAATTTTTCACCGGCCGTCATCAGGCACAACAGGTCTTCTGATAAACCCAAAACTCGATGCCAGCCTATCGCTGTGTACCCAACGCACAGGCACATCCCTCTGAAGCGTACTTAGACTGAGATCATCAGTCGGCGATGCAAGCCACTGCATCAGCTGGTCGTCATGGATGCTTTGTCCGTGGATCTTCAAGAGTGGAAGACATTGCGCCAGATCGCGATCATCGAGCATGGCAATCTGCCGGCCATTACTCAACACAAGTTGACCATGCTGCGTTAGCCAGACCTCATGGATATCAGCCATCGTTTCGCCATCGTGCAAAACAAACTGACGCACAGGATCCGTTCGCGCAATAAAGGGTGTTGTTTCAAGGTCTACAAAAACGCGTTGTGGACCATTCTGGAAAAACCAGGCACCACGTTCATCGTGCGTGTAGTTCCGATAAATGAAGTTCAACAGTGCGGTATGGCGAATGATGTCACCAGCGCTATTAGCGCGCTGTGCCGCTTCATCGCGCATGCGAAAGGCGCCACGCGCATCCAGCGCTAACCATCCGTAACAGTGTGGAACAGACGGCCATTTCGCCATCGCTTGCTTGACGATCTTGTCCATCGCAAATCAGCGCGCGTACATCAGCTTGCCTGGCGCGCTGGACTGCAGCAAGATCTGATCCGAAAGAAAACGCACCAGCCGTTTTGGTAGCCACTCCAGAGAGCCCGGCGGATAACCGTTTGCAAATCCCACATGCCCACCCTGTGCCGGATATTCCAGAATGACGGATGAAGAGGCCTTGCGTGGCAGATGTCGTGCCGGCAGAAAGGGATCATTACGGGCATTCATCACCAGCGTGGGCACGGTGATATTAGCCAGAACGTGTTTTGCGCTGGCTCTGTCCCAATAATCATTCGTATCGCGGTAGCCATGCAGGGGTGCGGTAACGACATTATCGAATTCATACAAATCGCGTGCCGCCAGCATGCGGTCTTTATCAAAGAGGTTAGGGAATTGTTCGAGCTTTTGCAGGCACTTGGGTTTCAGAGACTTAAGAAATGAGCGCGTGTAAACCATGTTCACACCACGCGAGAGGGCAGCGCCCCCTGCAGCGAGATCAAGCGGTGCAGAGATGGCGCAGGCCGCATCCACAAACGCAGTGTCTTCGGCGAACTCACCCAGCCAGCGCAAGAGAGCGTTACCTCCCAGCGAAATGCCGACGGCAAAAAAATCGGAGGCATTACGTACCTGCGGATGACCTGCCATGCGACGCAGGATCCAGTCGATTTCAGTAGCATCACCTGAATGATAGAAGCGTGGCGCGCGATTGAGTTCACCAGAGCAGCCGCGAAAGTGCGGTACGGCACCCGACCAGCCCATCGACTCGATGTATTGCAGGATGGCGCGCGCATAGTGACTTGACGAGGAACCCTCGAGTCCATGAAAGAGCGTGATGAAAGGTTTACCCGGCAGACCTTCAACGAAATCCACATCGATGAAATCACCATCCGTGGTATCCCAGCGTTCGCGGTGCAGCGTGATTTCCGGTGGGCTGATGCATTTGGCCGGATAGATGGTTTGCAGATGTCCGCCCGGCAGCCAGAACGGTGCGCGGTAATCCATTAGTGCAGCACGCCTGAACCACTGGCTTGCTCATCAGCGGGTGCGCCGGGTGCGATCGATGCGTGGTGTACCACTATGCGCCAGCCCTGCGGTGTTTTGAGATAAACGTTGGTGGCAACAATGTGGGCTTGCTGCCATTCAGGGTCATCAGGTGTTTTTACTTCTTCGATCAGACTGTGAACGGCGCTGCTCATATTTTGGTTCACGTGTAGATGACGCGGACGGATATGTACGGGTCCGCGCTCGAAAATCATTCCCCACGATTCGCGAATTGCAGCATGACCCTGAAGGCGGGGTGCGCCGGGATGCACGCAGCTGATTTCATCATCATCCGCCCACAGTGCCATCAGACTTTCCAAATCTGCGCGCGCAATGGCATCGTAGAACGCATGTTCCACATCGTCGGCGGTCGAAAAAATTCGAATCGGATTGGGCATGAGCAGCTTATTTTTTTTATACAGGGTAGCGTGGCCAGCCATGCCATCGCTACCAGGTCTCATCAGTATCAATGTCCGTGAGCGTGAGCGCCGGGCTTGAGCTGATACTGGGTGCTGCAATACGGACATTTTGCGCGTCCCTGGTCATTAAAATCCAGAGAAACGCGCGGGTGCGAGGACCACGCCGGCGTGTCCTTGTTTGGGCAGTAGGCCGGCAGATCCGGACTGTCAAGTTCCACCACTGCAGATGACTGTGTCATTCGTTAATCCTTGAATCAGACAGGGGTCAGCCAGTGTTTGTATTTTGTCGCCTTGCCGCTCGCGACATCAAAGAAAAGCGATTGCAATTTTTCAGTCACGGGCCCACGGCTACCGGCACCAATCATACGATTGTCAAGTTCGCGGATTGGCGTGACTTCAGCCGCGGTACCTGTAAAGAAAGCTTCATCGGCACAGTAAATCTCGTCGCGCGTCATGCGCTTTTCAATGATATCAATACCCATGTCGCGCGCCATGGTGAGCACGGAATCACGCGTAATACCATCGAGGCAGCTGGCCAGATCAGGCGTATAAATCCTGCCCGCTTTGACGATAAAGACATTCTCGCCAGCGCCTTCGGACACATAACCCTCGGTATCCAGCAGTAGCGCTTCATCGTAACCGTCAGCGGTAACTTCTTGATTCGCCAGGATGGAATTGATGTAATAGCCACTGGCCTTTGCACGCACCATGGACGCGTTCACATGGTGACGGGTGAATGAGGAAGTTTTGACGCGTATGCCTTTGGCCAGACCTTCTTCGCCCAGATAAGCGCCCCACGGCCAAGCGGCGACCGAGACGTGAATGGTATTGCCGCGCGCCGAGACGCCCATTTTTTCCGAGCCTATCCAGGCCAGCGGACGGATGTAGCAGGACTCCAGCTTATTGGCACGCACGACATCGAGTTGTGCCGCCATCAGCGTTTCCATATCGTAGGGCATCTGCATCTGGAAAATTTTCGCTGAATTGAACAGGCGCTGCGTATGTTCTTTCAAGCGGAAAATCGCCGTGCCATCAACGGTTTTGTAGGCGCGTACACCTTCGAAAATCGCCATGCCATAGTGCAGGCTGTGGGTCAGCATATGCAAAGTGGCATCGCGCCACTCGATCATGTGGCCGTCTTTCCAGATCTTGCCGTCGCGGTCAGCCATGGACATGAAACATTCTCCCGTCAATATTGCAAAAAGGCGATTTTAACGGATTCAGCGCCTGTTTCGTTAGGCTGATGGTGGTTTGTCATGGAAGCGCTGGTTTAAAACGCCGAAAATTTTTGTGGCTCAGAAAAAGGCGCCAAACCCTTGGTTTGCTATAGCTCCGCGGTGGATAGCTAGCCTGGCCGAACATAAAACCGTGTTATCCAGAGGCCCCCTGTCGAGAGTTGGCGCTATGGGGTTCGCGACAATTTCCAAACAGACACTTAGAATGTCGGATTGCCCGTTGGTAACGGCTGCTGAATTTTTAATCACTTTTCATGAATCACCTCCCGACTGAAGAAGCAGCAGAGCGCGAACGCGCCGCGTTCTGGGATGGGGTGCGCGTCAGTACTCAGACGATGCCTGGCCTGTTTGCCTGGGGTACGGTCACAGGTATGGCCATGGTTCAGGCAGGTCTGACGATCTGGCAAGCCTTGCTAATGACCATCACCGTTTACGCTGGTTCGGCACAGCTGGCAGTTTTACCGCTCATCGCAGCGAGCGTGCCGCTGGGCGTCATCGTGTTTACGGGCTTCATGGTCAATTTGCGCTTCGTTATTTTCAGCGCTGTGATCGGGCCGCATTTTGCCCATTTGCCTTGGTATCAGCGGCTTTGGTACGGCTATTTCAATGTCGATGTGATCATGGCCTTCTTCCCTCAGCGCTATCCTGCGCACACTTTGGGCAAGACTTCCGGCAAGGTGGGTTATTTCAAAGGGCTGGCCATGCCCAACTGGACCGCTTGGCAGGCCGGTACGGTGGCCGGCATTCTGCTAGCGAGCCAGATTCCCGCTAGCTGGGGGATAGGTTTTGCGGGTACGGTCGCGCTG
>CAMBJI010000057.1 GCA_945867725.1 Bordetella parapertussis | reverse complement strand
CCCGGGACCTGACCATATGCATCTATCTGAATTAAAGGCACTCCACGTTTCCGCTTTGCTGGAAATGGCCATCGGCCTCGACATCGACAACGCGGCTCGCCTGCGCAAACAAGAACTGATGTTCGCCATCCTGAAAAAACGCGCCAAGTCGGGTGAACAAATTTTCGGAGATGGCGTACTTGAAGTCCTGCCCGATGGCTTTGGCTTCCTGCGCTCACCGGATGCCAGCTACATGGCATCTACGGATGACATCTACATCTCGCCTTCGCAGATTCGCCGCTTTAATCTGCACACCGGTGATTCCATCGAAGGCGAAGTGCGTACACCGAAGGACGGCGAACGCTACTTTGCATTGGTCAAAGTCGACAAGGTCAATGGCGAATCACCGGAAGCCTCGAAGCACAAGATTCTGTTTGAAAATCTGACACCGCTGCACCCGAACCAGCCGCTGCTGCTGGAACGCGAGATGCGCGGCGAAGAGAACATCACCGGTCGCATCATCGACATGATCGCGCCGATCGGCAAAGGTCAGCGCGGCTTGCTGGTCGCGTCGCCCAAATCGGGTAAGTCCGTGATACTGCAGCACATCGCACATGCGATCACCTCCAACCATCCTGATATCACGCTGATCGTGCTGCTGATCGACGAGCGTCCGGAAGAGGTAACGGAGATGCAGCGCTCGGTGCGCGGCGAAGTAGTCGCCTCAACCTTCGACGAACCCGCCACGCGTCATGTGCAGGTCGCCGAGATGGTGCTGGAAAAAGCCAAGCGTTTGGTGGAAATGAAAAAGGATGTCGTCATCCTGCTCGACTCCATCACCCGACTTGCCCGCGCGTACAACACCGTGATTCCCGCGTCTGGCAAAGTACTGACCGGTGGTGTGGATGCAAATGCGCTGCAGCGCCCCAAACGCTTCTTTGGTGCAGCACGCAATATCGAAGAAGGCGGCTCGCTGACCATCATCGCCACCGCACTGATCGAAACCGGCAGCCGTATGGACGATGTGATCTTTGAAGAATTCAAAGGCACGGGCAACATGGAAGTGCACCTTGAGCGCCGTCTGGCTGAAAAGCGCGTTTATCCCGCAATCAACCTGAATAAATCGGGCACCCGGCGCGAAGAGCTACTAATCAAACCTGACGTCCTGCAAAAAGTCTGGATCCTGCGCAAGCTGCTCTACAGCATGGACGAGATCGAGGCGATGGAGTTCATTCTCGACAAGATGAAGGCAACGAAGAACAACGTCGAGTTCTTTGACATGATGCGCCGTGGCGGATCGTAAGAAAATTGTCTGAATTGAAATAAAGACGCTGGATTCCGGCAAAAGCTGGAATCCAAGCATGCGTTCAGACGGACTGGGGCGGCGTCACCCCGATGCATGTCGGGCCCAATGGCGTCGGTCGGGCGCAAAACTGTGGCTCAAGCCCTTGATTTCCCTATATAATCCCGTTTCTTTTAAACCGGGCAAGTGAACGCCAACCGGGTCATGAAGCAGCACAGACCGACGAAGTGGCGATTGGCTACCCCATATCAGTGAGAGCATTATGAAAGAAGGCATTCATCCCGCATACCGCGACATCGTCGTTCACGACCTGTCCTGCGATTTCAAATTCATCACCCGTTCGACCGTGCAGACCCGCGAAACCATCAATTTTGAAGGTAACGACTATCCGCTGCTGAAGGTTGAAGTGTCATCGGAATCCCATCCGTTCTTCACCGGCAAGCACAAGATCGTCGATACCGCAGGTCGCGTCGAGAAATTCCGCCAGAAGTTTGGTGTGGTCGGTTCCAAGACCAAAGCCACAGGCTGATCACGACTTTGACACCGCAAAAAGGCAGCGCTGGCTGCCTTTTTGTTTTCTTTGCGGCAGAATAAGCGCGTCAGCCGCTACCCGATTCACACCACCCCGCCACACCGAATGAGACCCGTTCGACTTCCCGCCTCCGCCACCATCACCTTACCGCGCTGGGGACTGATCGGCCTGTGCCTGCTCTACATCCTACCGGGCATCATTCGTCGCGATCCCTGGAAAACTGATGATGCTGCGGGATTTGGGATCATGTGGACCATGGCGCATGGCACGATGGCTGACTGGTTGTCGCCCAATATTGTTGGCCTGCCAATGCCAAACGACGGGCCTTTGGCATTCTGGATTGGGGCAATCCTGATCAAGCTGTTCGGCTGGATCGCCGGCGATGCGCTGGCTGCACGACTCTCCATTCTTGTATTTTTTGCGATCGGCGCCGCATCCGTCTGGCGCACGGCCTATGTGCTGGGTGGTCGCGGTGAAGCACAACCCCTTAAGCTCGCGTTCGGCGGACAACCCGCAGCACTGGATTACGGTCGCACACTGGCCGATGGCGCGCTGCTGATTTACATGGCTTGCCTCGGTCTTCTGCTGCGCAGCCATGAAACCGCAACCCCCGCACTACTTGTGGCTCTGGTCGCAACATCTTTTTATGCTGCTGCCTGTGTGTTTGACCGTACGCGAATCAAAGACGCACTGCTGCTGGGTACCACGCTAGGTTTGCTTGTACTGACACGGGGTTGGACGGTGCCGCTGGGTTTGCTCATGGCGATGTTTTTACTGGCGCTACTGCGTTACCGGCGGGTACTGCAACCCCTAATGCTGTACACACTACCGCTGACGCTGCTGATACCACTGGCATGGTTCGCTGCACATTCACTGCTCGTGCCCGCAGATGCAGGACTGGCAGGTCAATGGATGAGCGGTAAATTTCTAATGGCGGGTGGGCCCACCTTTGCAAATATCCGATTCCTCGGCAAAACACTGCTCTGGTACGCGTGGCCCGCGTGGCCTATTGCGCTCTGGGCCATCTATGCATGGCGCACACACGCCAGCTTGCATATTCTTTTGCCAGCAGCAGGCATTGCAGCGCTGCTGCTGCTGAATCTCGCCGCACCGGTGTCACGCGATGTGGATTTGCTGCCCTTGCTGCCGCCCCTCGCCATCCTCGCAACCTTTGGCTTGCCCACCTTAAAACGCGGCGCCATCAATGCGATTGACTGGTTCTCGGTGATGGCACTCTCCGCAATGGCTGCATTCATCTGGCTCGGGTGGATCGCAAAACAAACCGGCTGGCCAGCGCAACTCGCAAAAAATGCCTTCAAACTCGCACCCGGATTCAAACCTGAATTCAATCTCATCGCATTACTCATTGCGCTGGCGAGTTCCATAGGCTGGCTGCTCTTGCTGCAATGGCGTCTAGGTCGCCGGCCACCGGTACTGTGGCGTGCGGTGGTGCTGTCCACCGGTGGGCTGGTGCTGTGCTGGCTGCTACTCATGACATTGTGGCTGCCTTGGCTCAATTATGGTCAGAGCTATGCGGAGGTCGCACAGCAGATCAAGAAGCATTTGCCGGATAACTACCGCTGCGTCAATGCGCGCGGTGTGGGACCTGCACAGCGAGCGTCTTTCGCTTATCTGGGTGAAGTGCAGTTTTCAAAAACAGCCGACGAGCGCTGCGAATTTCTGTTGGTGCAGGATACCGGTGTGCGCAAACAGCGCGCGCAACTGAGCGTGGTTGGCAGCGAATTCACACTGCTGTGGCAAGGCCGCCGCGCCTCGGACCGCAATGAGTCCTTCCGCCTTTTCAAACGCGACACCCCATGAGTGATGCGGTGTATCCGCAGAGTGGTAGCTCACTGACCTCACGCGTCGCCGCACTGGCCTGGCCTATCCTGATCGGACAGCTCGCCGTGATTGCCAACGGTGTCGTTGATACGATGATGACCGCGCGCTATTCCGCGACCGATCTGGCTGCACTCGGGCTGGGTGCGTCGATATATATCAGCATCTTTGTCGGACTCTCGGGCGTCATGCAGGCGCTCTCGCCCACCATCGGACAACTCTACGGCGCCCGTAAGTTTGACGAAATCGGCTTCGAAGTCCGACAAGGCGTATGGCTGACGCTGTTCCTTTCATGTCTAGGCACTATCGCTTTATGCTTCCCCCAACCTTTGCTATCGATTGCACAGGCCACCGTAGAGCTCAACGACAAAGTCGAACAATATCTGCGCATACTCGCGCTCGCCTTGCCAGCAACGTTGGGACTTCGCGTGTATTCGTCACTGAATACCGCGATTTCACGACCGCGCAGAGTGATGGCCATTCAGATCTCGGCACTGCTACTCAAAATTCCGCTCAATGCCCTGTTCATTTTTGGCGGACTGGGTCTGCCGGCCTTTGGCAGTCCGGGCTGCGCCATAGCAACTGCAGTCACTGCATGGATTGCCTTGCTCGCCGGATGGCTGCTACTGCGCTATGACGATTTCTATTCGCAATTCAAAATTTTTGTCGGTGGTCTGGGGAGGCCTGTATGGGCAGCGCAATTAGCGCTACTGCGACTCGGTGTACCGATGGGTTTGTCGTATGTGATTGAAGTCACGGCATTTGCGTTCATGGCACTGTTCATTGCACGCCTCGGTAATCATGCGATGGCGGCGCACCAGATCACTGCGAATTTTGGTACCGTGCTGTACATGCTGCCACTCTCGATCGCAAGCGCCACCGGCATCATTGTTGCGCAAGAGATCGGTGCAGGACGACTGCAGGCAGCGCGACATGCTGGTAATGCAGGCGTACGACTCGGTATCTTGCTTGCAGTATTCGTGGGTATCGTTGTCTGGATTGCGCGGGCAGAGATCATTGGCATTTATACGCCCGATGCGAGCGTTGCAGCAGCTACCATGCCACTGTTTTTCTTCATCGCTTTTTATCAGCTCTTTGATGCTCTGCAAGTCGGCACTGCGTTTGTACTACGCGCCTATAAAGTCGCGACCATACCGACCATCATGTATGCCGTGGCACTGTGGGGTGTGGGACTGAGTGGTGGTTATCTGATGGGATTCAATATCATCGGCACTACACCAGAATTTTTACAAGGCGCTGCTGGCTTCTGGCTTGGCAACAGCCTCAGTCTCGCACTGGTCGGCGCTGCCCTAATTTGGTATTTGCGACGGGTACAACGCATCATCGAAGCAGAGAACGAAACAAAAAATAATCTTGCGGCGTAATGAAAGCCTGTTGGATTTGATGTAAAAAGCACCTCGTTTATGCGAACCTGATTTCAGGATTCGGATCGGGCACCGGCTCTTCTTGGGGCACAGGTTGCGGTATATCGTCACCAAAAGGTTCATCGTCGGGCGAAGGTACAGGTGCGCGATGCATGGCTAGTCTCCACTAAGACCGGTGGCGCGGCTCGCCGCGACGAAATGAACGACGCTCAGTCGGATGCGAGAACGCGCGGAATTCAATATTCATCACACCGATTGAACCCGCCGGCCCCTGCACAAAATCAAAACCCTGCTTGACTGGAAATAGCACGTTATCGAGCAGTACGACATGCGTGCGGCAGGTGGGATTGGCATTCCATAAATGCGGACGCATTTCCTGCCAGATCTGGTTACTTACCCAACCCTCAAGGAATAACTGATTCGGATACGTCGTGTGGTCTGCATCGAGATAGGCGCGTTGCCCCTCTTGCACCATCAGATACGTCGGCACCTGATCTGCAATGATCAGATTAATCCAGCCATCTCCCAGTGAATGGGAAATTTCATCCGGATAACCAGGATAAGTCAGACCCAGCAGCCATTGACAAGATAAATCTAGCCGCTTTTCGAGGGCAAGCTCGGTAACCGCGCCTTCAACGACTGTACTTGAACTATCGAGCGCCGTGAATTGCAAACTGGTGACTCGTGCCTGCAAGGTCGGCTCCATGCTACGTATGTGCTCGAGATTTTCATGGAGATTCCAGAAGAGCCACTTGCAGCGCTCAGCATCCGACATCTCGGTGAGCTCGGCCACGGGCCTTTCGCCACAAGATGCCATCGTGTGCATGAGATCGCGACGCTGCCGTTCATTCAGCGTCAGCTCAAAACCTTCGTGATTTTTGTGGGGATTGGCAAGCGGCATCATCAAACTCCGGCGTCATGAATAAGGCAATCGCCCCCACGTAACGCGTGCAGGCGCATAGCCCATTTGATGCCGCAATCGAAAATTAAATCCCGCTCAGGCGCGGGAACGCTCAAACTCTCGCAGATAATCCACTAGCTGGCGCACACCTTCGACAGGCATGGCGTTGTATAGCGAGGCGCGCATGCCACCGACGACGCGATGTCCTTTGAGCTGGCGCATGCCGTGGCGTTCCGCGCCGTCAAGAAACGCTGCATCAAGCGCCGGGTCCTGCAAAAAGAAAGGTATGTTCATGCGCGAACGCGCTTCAGGTGCCACAGGACTGATATAGAAACTGGTGCTGTCGAGGTAATCGTAGAGCAGCTTGGCTTTTTCGATATTACGCTGTTCGATGATGGCAAGACCACCTTGCTCAAGCAGCCATTCAAAGACCAACCCGGCCATGTAAATGCCATAGGTTGGCGGCGTGTTCACCATGGAGGCGGCCTCGGCCTGGGCTTTCCACTGAAACACGGAGGGCGTGATCGGTAACGCCCTATCAAGCAAATCTTCCCGCACGATCACAAACGTCAGTCCTGCGGGCCCGATATTTTTTTGTGCGCCACCATAGATCACGCCGTATTTCGAGACGTCGATTTCACGCGAAAGAATATGCGATGACATATCGGCCACCAACGGCACATCACCCGTGTCAGGTACCCAGTGATACTCGACACCGCCAATAGTTTCATTGGTGCATACGTGCACATAAGCATCGTCCGCATGCGGTTTCCAAGCGGATTGTGGCGGAACATAGGTGAACTGACGGTCTTCTGACGAAGCGAGTACGTCGACTTCACCATATTTATATGCCTCACTGATGGATTTTTTTGACCACTCGCCGGTATTCACATACGCCGCGCGCGGATTTTTTCCGAGTAGGTTCATGGGAATGACAGCATTCATCGCCATCGCCCCGCCCTGCAGGAACAAGAGCTTGTAGTTATCTGGTATTGCCAGTAACTGCCGAAAATCCGCTTCTGCTTTTTGTGCGATACCGGTGAACTCCGGACCGCGATGGCTCATTTCCATGACCGACATACCACTGCCGTGCCAGTCCAGCATTTCGTTGGCAGCGCGGCGCAGCACGGCCTCGGGCAATACGGCTGGACCGGCACTGAAATTGATGACTCGCATAAGGATTCGATCCAAGGAAACGGTCGGCATGACCGGGGTTGGCAGAGACGCGGCGACGGATAGCGCTGCAGTCATAACCAACGAGATTATATTTCATGCTCTGTAGAGATCGGGCATACAGGAAGTATTCCTCATTGGGCTTGGCGCATCGGATACAATTCCCCCCAGACAACACCGCCATCAGAGCGGAAAACAACCAAAATAACAAGGGGAAGACATGAGCGACGACGCACGCGCATTCGAGGATGCAACCTACCGCAAGGTTGGCTGGCGATTGATACCACTACTACTCATCTGCTACGTCATTGCCTATCTTGACCGAGTGAATGTCGGATTCGCCAAGCTGCAGATGCTCAATGATCTCGGCTTCTCGGACATGATCTATGCCGTCGGAGCGGGCATTTTCTTCATTGGCTATTTCTTCTTCGAAATACCGAGCAATATCATTCTTCACAAGGTCGGCGCCCGGGCCTGGATAGCCAGGATCATGGTTACCTGGGGCATTTTGTCGGCGGCGATGATGTTCGTCACCACGCCAACCAGTTTTTATGTGATGCGTTTTTTGCTAGGTGTTGCTGAAGCCGGATTTTTTCCTGGCATTATTTTGTATCTCACCTACTGGTATCCATCAAACCGGCGAGCGCAGATTACCTCACTGTTCATGACGGGGATTCCGCTGTCGGGCGTGATCGGTGGTCCGCTGTCAGGCGCCATCATGAAGGTGTTTGACGGTCAGCATGGCTGGTCTGGCTGGCAGTGGATGTTTTTGCTGGAAGGTATACCTGCCATCATCCTTGGCCTGGTGGTCTTTGTTTTTCTGGATGACCGCATCTCGGCTGCAAAATGGCTGACCGAAGAAGAAGCTGCGCTGCTGGAAAAAAACATCGCTGCCGAACACGCAGAAAAAGAAGATGAATCACTGATGAAGATATTTACCAGTGCTCGCGTCTGGTTACTGGCAGTGATCTATTTCAGTTTTGTGATGGGTATTTATGGCGTTAGCTTCTGGCTGCCCACTATCATCAAAGCCATGGGCATCGCTGACCCTCTGGAGGTTGGCATGATGTCCGCCATCCCCTACGGTTTCGCCGCAGTCGCGATGCTGCTGGTCGGACGCAGCGCCGATCGCCATCGCGAGCGTCGCTGGCACGTCACCATTCCAGCATTGCTGGGCGCCTTGGGTCTGATTCTCTCTGTGACTTGGGCGGACAATACCGTGCTGGCAATGGCAGCGCTCACACTGGCGACCTCAGGCATTCTTTGCACGCTCCCCATGTTCTGGAGCCTGCCGACTGCTTTCCTTGCAGGTACGGGCGCAGCGGCTGGCATTGCCATGATCAATTCGCTAGGCAATCTGTCCGGCTTCATCAGTCCTTACGCCGTCGGCTGGCTCAAGGAAATGACTGCTTCGACGAACGCCGGCATGTATTTACTCTCTGGTGTACTGGTCGTGGGTGCATTGTTGACACTCAGAATACCGGCAAGCATGGTCAATAAATAAAAGGACAGCAAATGCGGCGATATGTATTTTTGTTGACGACCAGTCTGCTGTCACTCGCATCGGTGACAGCAGCAATTGCTGATACCAAGACCGAGCCCAGCGTAGAAAATGCAGCACTGCGCTGCTCGGCGATTTCACTCATGCATTCGACACTGGCCACGCCCTCGCTGCAGTTTGGCGAGGTGATGGGCGAGATTGCCGGACTGTATGCGCAGGTGTACGCCGTTCAGCAAGAAGCACGTACCAAGCAAAAGCTCAACAACACAGAACTGCGCAAGCGCCGTGATGCCGTACTAGCCGATATCACCAAGGGTTGGCCTAAAAACAAAACCGCGGTTGTGCGCGATGCGGCGATATGCAATGTCTGGCGTATCGATTTTTTCAGCAAGCTACCTGAAAAACCTACAGAGAAAGAATTTCAGGCAGCACTCGCTTCACTGGGTCCACCACCTGCAAGCGTTTCCAAGCCCGAAATCGACAAATGGACTGGCCTAACACCACAGGCGGTAAGCCTTTGGGCAAAGGTTCAGTCGCAGGCCCCACAAAAAAAGTAAGCTTTTTTTGACTGTACAACGCTTCGCGGTTTGAACGTCTCGTCAACGCTGGAGGCGCTTCAGACATCAGTTTGATGGCCGCGACGCCTTATTCATGCGCCGCGCTCGATAGCTGCCAGCGAACCCGCCTCTTCGCGCAATGCGAACTTTTGAATCTGGCCTGTCGATGTCTTTGGCAATTCTTTGAACACGACTTTTTTCGGCACCTTGAATCCGG
>CAMBJI010000056.1 GCA_945867725.1 Bordetella parapertussis | reverse complement strand
AGCGCTGGGAGATTTTCCGAAGTCAACGGCTCAACACCCAGACGGCGCAGCAGGATGTGCGACTCGATATCACCCTCTGCTTGCGGATGCCAGAGCACCGCACCGAAGCGACGCGGGTCGGTAAACCGCATGATTTGCGCGCCCAGCAGCAGATCGAAATGATCATGTTTTTGGGGCGGATGACCTGCTGGCAGCATACGCAAGTGGCCGGACATACCCAGATGAATGATCAGCGTGCCATGCGCGAAATGAATCAGGAGATATTTGCCACGCCGTCCCGTTGATAGGACGCGTTGGCCTTTAAGTAGCCTGTCAAGACCGACCGGAAAAGGCCAGCGTAAACCGCTGCGGCGCTGGACCACGCCGGTGATGTCACGGCCCTCAAGAAAAGGAGCGATGCCGCGGCGGGTGACTTCGACTTCGGGTAATTCTGGCATCGGTGCTTATTGCCTTTTTGCGTACGACCTGCCGTTCTGGCAAGTCTTGCAGGTGATTGTGAAATACACAGTTTCTGGCCAACGCGGCGGTTTTAATTTTCGTCGTAAAATCAATGTCCCGCATCAAGCCCCCGCGGGCAACCCACAGGATAGTGTCTTGAAAAATTTTGCAACCATTCTAACGCTCTCGGCATTGCTTGCCTCGGGCAGCGTCGCGCAAGCGGCTCCCGATACACCCACCAATACTGATGACTTGCCCTTGATCCAGCTGTCCGAGGATCTGATGCTTAAGTATCTGTCGGCAGAACTGGCATTTCAGCGTGGTCAGGCAGCCGGCGCGCACTTGGCGATGATGGCGCTTGCACGCTCCAGCGGCGATCCGCGGCTGGCACGACGCGCGACTGAAATAGCGATTGCCGCGTCAAGTGCACCCGATGCACTCAAAGGCGCCAAGTTGTGGCGTGAGTTAGCCCCACGTTCGGATGAGGCCCTTCAGGTTTTACTTAGCCTTCAGCTGAACAACAACCGCCTGGATGAAGCCAAACAATCGCTGGCACAGCTACTGGCGGCCAGCACGCCCGACCTTCTGCCCACAGCCATCAACATTGTGCAGCGCAATCTTGCGCGCATGTCCGACAAGTCGAAAGCTGCGGGCTTAATGCGTGAATTACTGGAGCCCTATCGCGAGTCGGTCGATGCGCGTCTGGCGATTGCGCAATTTTCGATGGTGTCGGGTGACCGAGCGGGTGCCTTGCGTGAAGCGCGCGACGCTGTGAAAAAATTTCCGAAATCCGAAATCGCTGCGCTAGTACTGGCGCAAATTGTCGAGGACAAGGCTGAAGCCGCACGTGTGCTAAACGAGTTTTTACAAAAAAATCCTAAAGCGCGAGAAGTGCGTCTCGCTTATGCGCGAATGTTCTACGAGCAATCGAAAATCCCTGAGGCGAAAAAAGAATTCAAAATTCTGATTGAGCAGAAAAAAGATGACCAAACAGCCTTGTTTGCGCTTGGTCTGTTGTCGGTTCAGGCCAATGAGCTTCCTGATGCCGAAAAATACCTGTCAGCGTATATCAACACACTCGGTGGCCAGCCAGACCGGGAACGCGATGCGACACAGGCTTTGATGGTGCTCGCTCAAATCGCTGAAGATCGCAACGATCTGGCAGGTGCGCTGAAATGGTTGGAGATGGGTGACACACTGACGTATCAAGGCTCGGTGACCGCGAAACTCAAGCGCGCGCAACTGCAGTCCAAAAACGGCAAGGTCGACGCTGGCCGCCGGCTACTGGCCGAAACCGATGTAGACAGTGATGATGATCGAGTCAGACTGATCATTGCCGATGCGCAGATACTGCGCGATGCCAACCGCCTGCCCGAGGCGATCAAGGTCCTCGAAGATGCACTCGATAGCCTGCCGGACAACATTGATCTTTTGTACGAATACGCGATGCTGGTTGAGAAAAATCGCGAGTTCGATGCGATGGAAAAGGCGCTGCGCAGAATGATCCAGATTGCACCCAGTAATCCGCAATCCTACAATGCGCTGGGCTACTCTTTCGCGGAACGCAACCTACGTCTGCCCGAGGCCTATGACCTGATCAACATCGCACTAACGCTCGCGCCGGATGATGCCTTCATCATGGACAGCATGGGCTGGGTTGAATTCCGCATGGGCCGGCTCGAAAAAGCCGAAGAGACTCTGCGTCGCGCCTATGCGCTGCGAGCTGATCCGGAAATCGCTGTCCATCTCGGCGAAGTTCTGTGGTTACTCGGTCGCGAAGATGAAGCGAAAAAACTCTGGCGCTTTGCCAACGGCAAGGATCCAAAAAATGAATCTTTGAAAGGCACACTGGCCAGATTCCAGGTGAAACTGTAATCATCCATCCGATGCGGCGACTCTTTCTTTTGGGTTGTGTGTGGCTTGCCGCTTGCACGACATTGCCCGAGGGCCCACTGAGCGAGCGTAACTACCAAAACGCAATCTCGGTGGGTGGTCGACTGTCGGTGCGATACCAGCAGGATGGCAAGCCACAATCCTTGCAAGGCAAGTTCCGCTGGCAACAGCAAGGTGAACTGACCGACATCACCCTGTATTCACCACTGGGCCAGACGATTGCCACGATCGCAATTACGCCAGGGCTGGCGGTGATGACGCAATCGGGCGGCGAAAAAAAACAAGCGCCTAGCGTCACTGCACTGACGCAAGATGTGCTCGGCTGGCCGATGCCGGTGGATGGCCTGCGCTACTGGCTGCAAGGCTTTGTGCAAAACGTCGATGGCAAACTCCAAATGGCCTCGCCAGAGGGTGCGCACAGCTTTCAAAGCGATGGCTGGCGCGTGCGCTATGTGAGTTGGCAGCGCAATGCGAGCATCCAATATCCGAAGCGTTTCGATATGGAGCGCACGACGGCAGAAGCCGGCGATATTGTTCTGCGACTCGTGATCGATGACTGGAACGACCGCTAGCAAAATGAAGCATCTGCACGACTGCCGCGCGCCCGCCAAGCTCAACTTGTTTCTGCATGTGGTTGGGCGACGTGATGATGGCTATCACTTGCTGCAATCGGTTTTTCAGCTGATCGAGCTGGCCGATGTTCTGCATTTTGATCTACGCGACGACGAGGCTATCGTGCGCGTGACGGACGTGCCCAACGTACCCGCCAGCGAAGATCTGATCGTACGTGCAGCGCAACTACTGGCCAACGCCGTCGCTCTACGCGGACCCAGGCCAGCAGGGGTGGACATCGCCATCGAAAAACGCATCCCCATGGGTGGGGGGCTGGGCGGCGGGTCGTCAGATGCGGCCACGACCTTGATGGCGCTCAATCACCTTTGGCAAGCCGGCCTGACACGCAGCGAATTGATGGGGTTGGGCTTGCAACTCGGCGCCGATGTGCCTTTCTTCCTGCTGGGTGAAAATGCCTTCGTCGAGGGCATCGGTGAACAGCTCACGGCGGTGCCCACACCACCTGCCTGGTTCGTGGTGATACACCCCGGTATTTCGGTGCCTACGCCCGTGATCTTCAGGGCACCCGAATTGACACGTAACACCAAAACGGTCAGAATAGCGGACTTTTCTGGGGGCCTCTTGGGCTTCGGAAGGAACGATTTGCAAGCAGTGGCCGCCAGGGCTTTCCCTCCTGTTGCAGACGCCGTCGAATGGCTGTCCGACTTTGGTGAGGCCCGCATGACCGGCTCCGGTGCCTGTGTTTTTGCAGCCTTCGCTTCGGAATCAGAGGCAAATGCCGTGCTTCAGAGCGTGCCCGCCGCGTGGCGGGGCTGGAAAGCGAGCTCATTGGCAGCTCACCCGATGGTCGATCTGCTGCAGTCGTAATCAAGAATTCGTCCAGGCGCATAATCGCCGGACTCTGGGTTGTGTAGGGGAATCGCCAAGTTGGTTAAGGCACTGGATTTTGATTCCAGCATTCCAAGGTTCGAATCCTTGTTCCCCTGCCATTTTATTTGTCTGCCGCTAAGGATTGATCCGGTTGGCAGGCTTGCATAAGTCACCAAATTCGACGAAGCCGCCAGTGCCGGAAGCAATTCCCGGTATTGGCGGCTTTTCAAACTGTTAACAGACTGTAGTCAGGGATTCCATGTCGCAAGAGAACCTGATGGTTTTTACCGGAAACGCCAATCCGGCACTCGCCGATGGCGTAGCACTTCAGCTTGGCATTGCTCTGGGCAAGGCGGTGGTGTCCCAGTTCTCTGACGGTGAGATCGTCGTCGAGATCAACGAGAATGTTCGCGGCAAGGACGTCTACGTACTGCAATCGACCTGCGCACCGACCAATGATCACTTGATGGAAATCATGCTGATGGTTGATGCACTCAAGCGCTCGTCGGCTGGCCGAATTACCGCTGTACTGCCGTACTACGGTTATTCGCGGCAGGATCGTCGTCCGCGTTCTGCGCGCGTCGCGATTTCGGCCAAAGTGGTGGCGAATATGCTGCAGGAAGCGGGCGTAGACCGGGTGCTGATTATGGATCTGCATGCAGATCAGATTCAGGGATTTTTCGATATCCCCGTCGATAACATTTACGCGTCACCCATTCTGCTGTCTGACTTAGTGGAAAAGCACTACGACGACTTGCTAGTGGTGTCACCCGATGTTGGTGGCGTTGTTCGTGCAAGAGCACTGGCCAAGCGTCTCAATTGCGATTTGGCGATTATTGACAAGCGTCGGCCGAAAGCCAATGTGTCGGAAGTGATGAACATCATTGGTGAAGTCGATGGACGCAATTGCGTGATCATGGATGACATGGTCGATACCGCCGGCACACTGACCAAAGCAGCAGAAGTGTTGAAAGAACGCGGCGCGAAAAAAGTCATTGCCTATTGCACGCACGCGGTACTGTCAGGCCCGGCGATTGAACGGATTTCAAAATCACCGCTGGATGAATTGGTCGTCACTGACACGATACCGCTGAGCGAAGAGGCAAAAGCCTGCAAGAAAATCCGTCAGCTCTCATGCGCTGCACTGCTAGCTGAAACTATTCGCCGCATCAGCAAGGGTGATTCGGTCATGTCGCTGTTTGCCGAAGATGAGGCAGCTAGCTGAATTTAATTTGGGCAGACACTTAATGTCTGTCTTTTTTCTGGTCCCCTGGTCGCGGGGGACTTTACGCAAAGGGCGATAAGCCCGTAACAGGAGTCAACATGAAAGTTATCGCATTTCCACGCACTAAGCAGGGGTCCGGAGCGAGCCGCCGCCTGCGCAGAGCTGGCCATACCCCTGGCATTATTTATGGCGGCACAGCTACGCCGGTCAACGTTTCACTTGACCACAATGCGCTGTTCCACGCATTGAAAAAAGAAGCCTTTCACTCGTCGATTCTGGACCTGGAAGTTGATGGCAAATCCGAGAAAGTGCTGCTGCGTGATTTTCAGATGCACGCCTTCAAACCGCTGGTGCTGCATGCTGACTTTCAGCGCGTGGATCCTAACCAGAAGATCCACATGAAGGTACCGCTGCGCTTCATCAATGCTGACATAGCACCGGCCATCAAACTCTCCGGCGGCATCATCAGCCACGTCATGAACGAGATTGATATCAGTTGCTTGCCCAAAGATCTGCCCGCGTTCGTGGAAGTTGATCTGTCGAGCATGCAAGTGAATACCTCGTTCCACGTCGCAGATTTGAAACTGCCCGCAGGCGTGGTGGTCGTGCACGCAAAAGACAACCCCACCATCGCAACCGCGACAGTGCCGGGTGGCGGCAAGTCCGATGAGCCAGCCGCTCCTGCTGCTGCAGAAGAAAAGAAGTAATCTTCTGAGCCAACAGGCGAAAAAGCCCGTCCGTGCGACGGGCTTTTTTTCGGGTGGCGCTTCATATGCGGACTGTTCCGCGGCTTGGCAGATAATCCTTTTGCACTCACCTCATTCATCACCCACATGTCCATACGTCTGATCGTCGGGCTGGGCAATCCCGGCGCTGAATACGAAACTACCCGCCATAACGCCGGGTTCTGGCTGGTCGATCGATTGGCGTCTGGCCAGTTGCGGCGGGAAACGCGTTTTAATGCGCTTGCAGCGAAAATCCGGATGGCTGGTGAAGAAGTCTGGCTGCTCGAGCCCCAAACCTTCATGAACCGCTCTGGACAATCCGTCGGTGCGCTGGCGCGCTTTTACAAAATTGCGCCTGAAGCCGTTCTGGTCGTCCATGACGAACTGGATTTGCCCCCCGGTAGCGCAAAGATTAAAAAAGGAGGCTCATCCGGCGGGCATAACGGGCTCAAAGACATCACTGCTGCACTCGGCACGCAGGATTATTGGCGACTGCGCCTAGGTATTGGTCACCCGCGCGAATTGCAACTGCAACAGGCGGTCGTCGACTTTGTGCTGCATCGCCCGCGCAAGGAAGAACAATCGCTCATCGATGACAGCATCGACCGAAGCCTGTCCGTGATTCCCCTGCTCTGCGAGGGCCGATTCGAACAGGCGATGATGGAACTGCATACCGACAAAAAACCGGCCTCCGGCGCGTGAATCTCGCTCCTTGCTGTTCCTCAGGCTGTTACTAGTCGTTCGAATAATCGGCTTGGCGCTCGCCTTGTTCAGCGCCGATTAATAACCACTGGAAACTTTCGAATGTACAAACGGTTAGCCGACATTTGATTTTCCTGCCTGCTGTAATGCATGGCTGCGCTAGTTCGGCATCCATCGCGGATTTTTTCGACATCTCCCTAATTCAGATCAATGGCATTCCGCCGCTGCAATGAAACAATAGCTTCAACGCTAGGGTATTTAGCGTTTACGGCTCGGATACTCCGGTAGTCGCCCCGCACATTAATGGGGGAAATAAGCCAAGAATGTTTCTGTGGATAAAAATGAATTAACGAATCTCCATAAAAATCAGCCACTTGGATTATTTTTACAAAAAAGGCAATTATTAATACTTTTTTGATAATAGCTCACCTATAATGCGCGCACTGGCCACAACAATGTCCGATACGTTGTGTGTTGAATGAAACTTCACTTGATGGGGATTGAAATGACGAGCTACAAGGAACTGAAGGGTCAAATTGAGAAACTGCAAAAGGAAGCTGAATTAGCCAGAAAAAATGAGCTGACTAATGCGATTGCAGATATTCACGCAAAAATGAAGGAATACAACCTCTCACCTGAGGATTTGGGACTTGGCGGCAAGAGAAAACCCATGAAAATGGTCCGTCGCCCGGTGGCACCCAAGTATCGTAATAACGTCACGGGTGAAACCTGGAGCGGACGCGGAAAGCCACCAAAATGGATGGCGGGACGTGACAAAGCTCAATTCCGCATTCAGACTGCATGAGGTTCTGAATTCAGGTAAGCATCTAGCCGCCTTAGAGCGGCTTTTTTACGTGTGGCAGCAACGGCGCCACTGCCGCGCGAAGGAGGATACGCACATCCATCAGTAAACTCTGGTTTTCGATATAGCGCTTGGCGTACTCAAGCCGTATGGGCAGCACCTGCTCGACATAGGCTTCCTCCAGCGCCTCGCCCTCGAGATTGGCCAGCAGTTTTTGCTCATCGCGGAATTCAATCGAAGCCAGATCCACCAATCCAGGTTTGACCGACAAAACGAGTTTTCGCATCGGCGTTGGATAACAACCAACATAGCGCGGCAATTCAGCGCGCGGCCCGACCATGGACAAGTCACCGCGCAACACCGTCAGCAGCAAGGGCCAACGGCCCATACCGAGTCTGCGCAATACCGCGCCGATCCGCGTCACTTCCTCACCCTGACAGCCGGCTACGGTCTCCATCGCGTCCGGTTCGGCGTTCGCAGTGCGGAATTCCCAGACCTTGACCATACGGCCATTGCGACCTACCCGGTGCGAGCGCGTCATGATGGGGCCCGGTGAATCCAGACGAATCAGTACCGCAATCAGCAAAACCAGCGGCAAAGCCATCACCGACAGTAGGAGCGCAACAACGACATCAACAACGCGTTTCATTCGAATCCTTTCATAGCGGGCTTTTGGTATGTGACCGGGCGCAGTGTAAACAATTTTTCCGATATCCCAACTGCGGTCTCATCGGTGGCCGGCTTGGTTACAATAGCGCCTTTCGCACTGTGCTTTGTTCGAGCCCTTCGTATTGTCCGAACCGGCACCCGCTTCGCGCCATCCCAACGTTTCAGGATCTTCTCCATGAGTCTCAAATGCGGCATCGTTGGTCTGCCCAACGTCGGCAAGTCCACGCTTTTCAATGCACTGACCAAGGCCGGCATCCCGGCTGAAAACTATCCCTTCTGCACCATCGAGCCCAATGTCGGCGTGGTCGAGGTCCCCGATTCGCGGCTGGCGCAATTAGCCGAGATCGTCAAACCGGAACGCATACTGGCCGCCACGGTGGAATTCGTCGATATCGCAGGACTGGTGGCGGGCGCCTCCAAAGGCGAAGGTCTGGGTAATCAATTCCTCGCGCACATTCGCGAAACCGATGCAATCGTCAATGTCGTGCGCTGTTTTGAAGATGCGAATGTCATTCACGTGGCAGGCAAGGTCAGCCCGCTGGATGATATTGCCGTGATTCAGACCGAACTCGCACTGGCTGATCTGACCACCGTTGAAAAAACGGTGCATCGCGAAACTAAAAAAGCGCGCTCCGGCGACAAAGACGCTACTGCGCTGGTGGCTCTGCTGGAAAAAGTACTAGTCCAGCTCAATGACGCCAAACCGGTGCGAGCGATGGGTTTGGACAAAGAACAAATGGAATTACTCAAGCCGCTTTGCCTGATCACTGCCAAGCCCGCCATGTATGTCGCCAATGTGTCGGATGCGGGCTTCAAGAATAATCCGCTACTGGATCAGTTAACCGAGTACGCCAACAGCCAGCACGCGCCCATCGTCGCGATTTGCGCTGCCCTGGAAGCCGAGATTGCCGATCTGGATGATGAAGACAAAGGCGCCTTCCTGGCCGACATGGGCATGGAAGAACCCGGTTTGAATCGTCTCATTCGCGCAGCTTTCGGACTGCTTGGACTACAGACGTATTTCACCGCCGGCGTCAAAGAAGTGCGCGCCTGGACTATTCACAAAGGTGACAGCGCACCGCAGGCTGCAGGTGTGATTCACACAGACTTTGAACGCGGCTTCATTCGCGCACAGACCATCGCATTTGACGACTACCTCACGCACAAAGGCGAACAAGGCGCCAAAGAGGCCGGCAAGATGCGCGCCGAGGGCAAGGAATACATCGTCAAGGATGGGGATGTGCTGAACTTCCTGTTCAACGTCTGAAGTACCGCAACCTTACCAAGCCTGAAGTCGGCGCAGAGGATGGCGTCGATCCACGCAAACTCAGGTAGCCGAAGCCTTCATGATCAACCGCTGATATTTCGCCTCCAGAGCCTCACGACTTTCGGTGTGAGCGGGGTCGATGGGAATGCAAGCCACGGGGCAGACTTGTTGACATTGGGGCTCGTTGAAATGTCCGACGCACTCGGTACATTTGTCCGGGTTGATCTCATAGATCAGCGGCCCCATGAAGATGGCTTCGTTGGGGCATTCCGGTTCACAGACGTCGCAGTTGATGCAATCGTCGGT